>CAZUFQ010000411.1:0-6477 GCA_964618735.1 uncultured Enterobacteriaceae bacterium | reverse complement strand
TAAGAGCAACAAGATTGCCCGCGCAAGTTCGGCCTCACTCACGGTGACAATTTCATCTACATAGCGTTGTACGAGCGGAAGGGTAAGGTCGCCCACGCGACGTACGGCAATTCCATCCGCCAGTGTCGTTGCTGACGGCAGCGAGACTGGACTACTGGCCGCCAGCGCCGCCTGCATGCCTGCTACTCGTTCGGCTTGGACGCCAAGCACGCGACCGGTGAAGCCGCTTTCTTTGAGGGCGACGGCAATGCCGCCAATCAAACCGCCGCCGCCCACCGGCACAAGCACGGCGTCGAAATGTGGAACTTGTTCGAGAAGTTCTAATCCGAGTGTTCCTTGCCCGGCGATCACGGCGGAATCATTGAACGCTGGAATGAATACGCTGCCGCGTTCGTTTTGCAATCGTTGGGCTTCCGCAAGCGCTTCATCAAAGTCATTGCCTGAAAGAATGACCTCGGCGCCGTAGCGGCGCGCCCACGAGACTTTAATAAGCGGGGCGAAGCGCGGCATCACAATCGTCGCTGGGACGCCAAGCCGCTGGGCGTGGAAAGCGATCGCTAGTCCATGATTGCCGGCGCTGGCGGCAATCACGCCGCGCTGGCGTTCTTCCGTACTGAGAGAGAGTAGTTTATTCAGCGCGCCACGTTCTTTAAAAGAGCCCGTCATTTGCAGATTGTCAAGTTTGAAAAAAACCTGCGCCTGAGCAAGCTGACTCATCGTTTCTGAATAGGGGCATGGGGATACATAGAGTGCTCCCCCGATCCGCGCGCGTGCTGCTTGTACGTCAGCGAGTGTGATCATGATGCGCTTTGATCTATGTGAATACGCTGCACCCCAAATGAATGAGGACGATTACAAAGACCGGGAGCGAAACAGGCGCTGCCGACGGGTGGCGCCTGAGAGGGAGCGGAACAGAATTCCCCGAAAAACCATTAGTGCAAACAAGATAAACGCACTGACAACAGGCCAAAACAAACCGGCGAGCGAATCGGCAAACGATCCCCCCAGGGTCATGGGAAATGTGAGACGGCCAAACTGGAGTGGTCCAGCAAGAATGGGAATAGGAAAAAAGAGCGCCGAGAGTACGGCGAGCAGGATCAGTGGAAAAAACCACTCCATGCCGCTGGTGCGGAGGAAATCGACGCTTTCTTGTACCATGTTGAACCCCTCGCTGCGTCCCTGATAGATGATCTCCGGGATCGGGTTAAGGATGATTAACAAAATCAACTCGATCAAAGAAGTGAGAATCATCGCCGTTTCATCGCCTGGCGGCGTGAGCAACGCAAGTACGTACTGAACAATAAAGAGTAAAAACAAAATGTTGATGACCGAGCCGAAATAGGGCCGCCAGCTTTCTATCAATTCGCTGGGGTGCATACGGCTGCCATTAACCACGCCGGCAATAAAGTACAGATACGAACTCACGCACATCGCCAGGGCTAAACCGATAATGAACCCGCCGATCATGCCTAGCCGGGCGGCAAAGCCAGAGATCAGAAAGAAGAGCGGGCCGTACAAAAAAGGGAGCAGGGCGACCCACCAGGAGCGACGACCTTTCTCCCAGGTCTCTGTGGCCGCCTGCTGGTAGAGCCGCAGGGTAGAAGTAATTAACGCGCCCCAGTCCATTCTTACTCCATGAGAGTGTTGAGGGTTGAGTGCTGAGTGCTGAATAGGGAGGAATCAACATGACGCCGTCATCGTTAGTATGGTTGACCCCACTTGTCCCGAAATGTCACCGCCTCGACGGACTGCCGTGAGACTGGACCGAATTTCCCCAGAGGATAGCCAATCGGGAGGATGGCGAACGTTTCTGCGTTGTCTGGTAACCCCAGAACTTCGTTGACTTCTTTCTCATGCAGCAAATGCCGGGTCGTGAGAGTCGAGCCCAGACCGAAACCACGCGCAGCTAACAACATGTTTTGTATGGCCGGGTAGATCGACGCGCCGGACATTTTAGGCAGACCGATCGCCTTTGCCATGTCTCCAACCAAGCAGCCGACAATCAGTACCGGCGCCTCATGGAAATGGTCAGTGAGATAGACGACCGCGTCGAGCATGCGATTTTTCTGCGCTTCGGTCTTTCCCGGCGGCGGCGGCGCTACGCGATAACGAGGAAGCAATTGGTCGAGCGCTTTCTTGTAACGAAGTTGGATTTGTTTTTTGATGTCAGGATCTTTGACCACAAGAAAGCGCCAGTGCTGGACATCACCTCCGCTCGGAGCGCAAAGACCGGCGGCGATAATTTTGTGGATCAGCTCGTCTGGGACCGGGTCAGGTTTCAGACGCCGCATCGCCCGCATATTATGAATCGCTTCGAATAGGCCGAGTTCATTCGCCATATCTTTCCCCTCCTGTGTAGCCGAACCTTCCGTCGTGTTTCTGTTAGGTCGTTTCTTGCTGAAGACGACTATGATGGCGGCTGTAAGCGAAGTAAATGGCCATGCCGATCGCCATCCACACGACCAGACGGATCCACGTGTCGAACGGTAAACTCACCATTTGTGACATACAGGTAATGATGCCTAAGATGGGCACTGTGGGAACGCCTGGGCAGCGGAACGGACGCGGCGCGTCGGGCTGGGTGCGCCGCAGAACAATCACCCCTGCGCACACGATCACAAAGGCTAAGAGCGTGCCAATACTAACGAGTTCGCCGACAATATCAATGGGAAGCGTGGCTGCTAACAGGGCGGCGACAAGACCGGTGACAAGAATCGTGACGTGAGGCGTGCGGAAGCGAGGATGCACCTGAGCGAAGAATTGAGGGAGCAATCCATCACGCGACATAGACCAAAAAATACGCGGCTGACTGAGCAGCATGACCAGGATGACAGAACTGAGCCCGCCAATCGCGCCAATTTTGACGATCGGCGCCAACCATCTCATTCCCGTGGCGTCGACGCCCACCGCGACCGGGTCTGGCACGTTGAGCTGCGGATACGGAACGATCCCAGTGAGAACGAGCGCTACGATAATGTACAGAATCGTGCAGAGCCCCAGGCTCCCGAGAATGCCAATGGGCATGTCCCGCTGCGGGCTGCGGGCTTCCTGTGCAGCGGTAGAGACAGCGTCGAATCCAATATACGCAAAGAAAATCACTCCTGCTCCCCGCAAAATGCCGCTCAAGCCGAATTCTCCGAAGTTGCCCGTATTCGGGGGAATGAACGGGCTCCAGTTGCTAGGGTGCACATAGCCGACCCCAGCCAGAATAAAGAGCAGGAGAATCGTTAGCTTGATAATGACAATAATGTTGTTGACAAATGCCGATTCTTTCACACCGATGACCAGCAAGGCGGTGACCGCAAAGATAATGAGGGCGGCAGGGAGGTTGAACACGGCGGTAATGGCGCCGCCGTCTGCGAGCTGGACTACTTTTCCTGGCGCAGCGGAAAGCGTAGGCGGGAAGACAATGCCAAAGTCGCGTAGAAAACTTACGACGTAACCGGACCAGCCAATCGCGACGGTCACCGCGCCGAAAAGATACTCAAGTATAAGATCCCAGCCGATAATCCAGGCGAAGAACTCACCGAGAGTGGCGTAGGCGTAAGTATACGCGCTGCCGGCGACTGGAATCATGGCCGCCATTTCGGCGTAGCATAAGCCGGCAAAGGTGCAGGCAACCCCAGAGAGAATGAACGAGAGGACGATTGCCGGACCCGCGTGTTGCGCCGCAGCGTGGCCTGTGAGAACGAAGATGCCCGCGCCGATGATCGCGCCTATGCCGAGGGACATCAGTTCGAACGAACCCAAGGCGCGACGGAGTCCTTCCCCGTCCTCCGCCTCATGTTTGAGGAGGGTGACCGGCTTGGTCATGAAGATGTCGTTCTTCATTAGAGGTATTCTTGTATTCTATAGATAAAAGGGGGGCGGAACATATTCCGCCCCCCTTGCAGATGTTTTCAAACTGAAACCCGCTTGGGCTTATCCCTTCAGCTGCTTGATGACGGTATTTGCATCCCAGTAATCATGCTGTGACGCGATCTTGCCGCCCTTCAAGGTGAGAATCGATACTCCCTTCACGGTTGTTTGTTTACCCGCAGCCGGCACACCGAGAAAGTCGCTTGCGTGTTTTGCCTGCCACGTCCATTCAGCGGCCCCGCCTTCAGCTCCGCCAGAATAGGCCGTAATCGTAAACACGTGCTCCCCGGCGTTCGGAGACGCAAAGGCGGAAAAGAATTTTCGGAGATTGGCGAGCCCGTTCTCTTTATGTGCGAAGGTGACATCTTCAAACTGTACATCTTCGGCATAGAAATTCCCAATCTTCTCCAGCCCTGCAGCGCTGCTGATAGAGCTGAACCATTCTTTAGCCCATGCAAGATTCATAAAACACCTCCTTGTCACAAATTTCCGTTTACTCTGGATCGTAGCGCACCAACACGCGTGAACCGTCGGCCAGACCCTCGCGAAACTTCTTCTCGTAAGAAGTCCAATCGCTTCCATACTTCTTCGCATAGGTCTCGAACAGCGCTTTATTGACCGCGGGGTCTTTGACCAGCGACCCTTTTGCTTTGAACGAAGGGCCGTCGGGTTTGCCGACGAAGATTTTGGCCTCGGTTTTGCCGGCCTTGATACGTTTGACGCGATGAGTGGCCGGCGGTGAGCACACCCACACCGCGCCGTTGTGCAACATGAACCAGATTTCCGCAGGTTTGCTCAGCTCGCCATTTTTGCGGGTGCTTGCTACATAGATGTATTTGCTTGATTCCAGCGCCTTCTGCAGGTCAGGCGAAAGCGAGCCATGCGCCGGCGCCGTGAACGCTCCGATGCAGAGAAGCAATAGCACAAGAAGCCTGGTGTAGTGACGCATGACCCACCCCCTATCAAGCACGGTCGTTATTTCTTCTCGCTGGAAACCACCGTCATTGCCTTGATCACGACTGGCTCACTTGGCACATCCGAGTACATGCCGCTGCGTCCTGTTTGCACTTTTTCTATCTTGTTGACAATATCCATGCCTTCGATGACTTTGCCGAAGACCGCATAGCCCACGCCATCCTGGGCGCTCGCCTTATTGAGGAAATCGTTGTTCTTAACATTGATGAAAAATTGAGAAGTGGCGCTGTCCGGGACAGAGGTGCGGGCCATAGCGAGCGTGTAGGGCTCATTCTTCAGTCCATTGCTGGATTCGTTCTTGATCGGTGGTTTGGTCGGTTTCTGTTCCATCTCTGGTGTGAACCCGCCGCCTTGAATCATGAAGCCGGCAATAACCCGATGAAAGATTGTACCATCATAAAATTTATCGCTGGCATACGAGAGGAAATTCTTCACCGTTTCTGGTGCATCTTGATCGTACAGCTCGATTTTAACGTCGCCAAGCGACGTGGACATGAGAATCACGGGGCCTCCCTTCGTTTTGGGGTCGTTCCCAGCACGTGAGCAAGCTGGAAGAGTTAATAGAAACACCGCCATCAGCACACTGATTATCATTGATGCTCTTCGCATCGCTTTCTCCTCTTTTCCGTTAGAGCGACTCGCCTCTACACCGTGAGCTGTTTTAACCTACGAGACCTCTCAAGGAAAGACCCTGATGCGGTCTATGGCATATAGCTCGCTCACTGCGTTCGCTCTATAGCCCGCTTCGCTTTATGGCAGATGGCCCTGACTATAAGCCATAAAGTGAGCAAAGCGAACGAGCCATAAGCGATAAAGCGAGTGAAACGAGCGGGCTGCATGCTCTGACGGTTAGAGACTTTCCAGGTACTCAAGGACCTCACTCACAGAGACGACGTCCCCATACTTGGCGCTGATATCAAAGACGTTAGCTTCGTGTGGTTCCCGCGCCCGGTCGCCGATCGCTTCGAGCGGTATGATCGGACGAAAGCCATGATTGAGTGCATCCATTACTGTAGCGCGGACGCAGCCGCTGGTGGTGCAGCCTGTGACGATGAGGGTGTCAACTCCTTTCATCGTCAACGTCGAGCCGAGATAAGTGCCGAAAAAGCCTGAGGCGTATTTCTTTACGATGACGAGATCTTCTGGATTACGGTTGAGGCGAGGATCGAGTTCGACGAGTTCACTGCCAAGTGTGAGCAAGCGTAGCGAGGGCACTTTCTCCGGCCACAGCCCAGCGTCGTCCTGACGGTGCGGATCATAGCCCACGACTGTGAATATGATCGGGAGGCTTTTTTTTCTCGCTGCCGCGATCAATGTGTTTGTCGCCGCGACTTCAGCGTCGAGCTGACCTGCGAGCGGCGATAGTTCCGGTTTGGTGAAGCCAATTTGAAAATCAATCACTACCAGGGCTGGGCGTTTGCCATAGCCGAGTTTGTGGCCAAACTGGGCGCGTTCATAGATGGCGTGTTTGTCTTCAGCCTGCGGCACAATTCCCTCCTCTTGTGAGTTCCAAGGCCCCATTGAAAGATCTGATGCATCCCTATCATGGCCCACGCCTTCTGCTCAACTGCGGGCTTCCTATAATGCGTAGTTTCGTCTTTGTAGGGGCGTAGCATGCTACGCCCCTACGGAAAACGTGGCGCT
>CAZUFQ010000410.1:0-6479 GCA_964618735.1 uncultured Enterobacteriaceae bacterium | reverse complement strand
CCCCCCCAGCAGGGAAAAAGAGCACCGCCTGGGTCGCCGGTCCCCCATCCCCACTGAAGCCAACATTGCCATTCCCAGCGACCGTGCTGATCAGGCCATCAGCTCCCACCCGCCGAATCCGCGAATTATCACTGTCTGTAATGTAGAGGCTCCCATCGGGGCCCACCACCACCCCAAAAGGGAAAAATCCCGCCTGGGTCGCCGGTCCGCCATCTCCACTGAAGTCAACATTGCCATTTCCAGCGACCGTGCTGATCAGGCCATCGACTCCCACCCGCCGAATCCGCCCATTGTTACCGTCTGCAATGTAGAAGCTCCCGTCGGGGCCCACCGCTACCCCAAAAGGGAAAAATCCCGCCTGGGTCGCCGGTCCGCCATCCCCACTGAAGTTCTCAGGGCTAGTCCCGGCCACGGTGGTAATGATAGCGAAACCGGAACCCTGGGCACTGCGCCGCTCCCCGTTCCCGAGGTACAAGAGCTGGCCCGCCGGGTCATAGGCGTGGTGGACACTCAGGCTCCAGCCGCCCAGGCCTAAGCCTCGTGCATCCCATCCTCCTATGCTGTCGTGCTGCTCCTGCCAGATCGTAAGGCCCTCTCGCGGTGCAGCTTCTGATCCCGAGATGGGCACGCCAGAGCCGAGGAGGGCAAAGGTCGCGGTTAAGACTCCTGGCGCTCCGAGATAGACCGCCGGGTAATGGTAGCCTATGCGCATGGTGAGGGGTTGCTTGCCCTGCATCACGCGCCCATATCCGTCTGTGCCATCCCAGGTAAACGTCATGCGCTGGTTTGGCAGCGGTGGAAAGCTTTGTCTGATCCGTTGCCCTGCGACCAGGATTTCCAGATCAATCCGATCCAGGGGCGCGGGCACCGTTGCCTCACTTAAAGGAATGATCACACTATTCGACGCCTGACGCCCCGGCGTCCGGTCGCTGGCATAGTGCAGGGTGAAAGGCGTCCCGGTCACGCCGACCTCTTCCCTGAGAATTTGATTCTGACATTCAATGAGAGAAGAACCAGACTGTTGACAGGAATTGC
The DNA here is from genome assembly GCA_964618735.1 of uncultured Enterobacteriaceae bacterium. Lineage (GTDB taxonomy): Bacteria > Desulfobacterota > Binatia > Bin18 > Bin18 > SYOC01. The sequence goes on along the minus strand of CAZUFQ010000410.1, from coordinate 5,444 downwards.
GCGAATCTTGATCTGCGTGTTGAGAGAACGGGAGTTGCGGTGGTGCTGACCCAACGGGTAAGCCGAAGGGCCATCAGGTGTCGTAGTACGAGAAATGCGGGCTCGGCCCCCGCCACAGCGTTTCTCCAGATGGATACAGCTGTCCGATTTCCTGCAACTCCGCATCGGTAATGCCCAGCGTCGCCAACTCTGCCGGACTGGCGGCTTGGCCCATCCCCTTCACATCCAGCGTTGCTTGCCCATTGGTGATGCTAAGCACTTGCACCACCCGGCCATTGTTGTGCGGCACCCAGAGTCCTTGGGTAGCGTCGTAGCCGCCCACAGGCACTCCGCCACCTACCGGGAAGTTGATGAAGTTTTGTATGTAGAGAATAACCGGTTGATTGAATTCGACCGCGAGCGCGTTGGCGGCGAGTGCTTCCTCAGCGGTAAAATCTACCCCATAGGTATAAGCCACTGTGGACGGCTCCTCAGCTGCGACTGATTCCGGTCCGTTGGTTTCGACCGAGTGCTCCGTCGCATGCACATGCAGAGCCGTCAACGGTTGTATGCTTCCATCGGGCAAGTGCATCTGTGCTTGGGTTCCTGGGGGAAACAGCAACGTCGCCTGTCGCGTCCCACGGGCATCGGTGGTGACACTGCCCTGCGCCACTTGAAATGTGTTGGTTGTCAGGTCAACGAGTGTGGAACGGCTATCATACGGAATCAACACCACATCCGGCAGCCACGCATAATCGCGCCACGGCGTCTGCAGTTGCCGTTGGGCGGCAATGAAGCCAGATTTAGCGTAATTGACCGTCAGCTGGCCGCCGCCGTTGACGGCCATATCAAACATGCCGTCGGTACGGCTGGACGTCTGCCCAAACTCCGGATGATTGAGAATGGTAATCGTCACACCCGGCAGCGGAGCATTGCTCTTGTCCAGCACTTTGCCACGCAGCACTGCTACCCGTCGCGCATCGATGGTAACGGGAGCAACGCCGGCTTGGATCGGATTGTTGCCGGTGTAGAGAAAGCTGACGGCCGCCGCCATCGAAGTCGCCACGGTCGGATTGATTGGCGGAGCCACGGTCACGGGATCGGGCGGGATCGTGACACACATGCCAGGATCATCCACGATGCCATTACAGTCATCGTCAATGCCATTGCCACAGATTTCTTGGCTCGGCGTTCCCGGCGTGCAGGTTTGCGGGACACCATTGCGACAATTGTCCACCGTGCGCTGACACACGCCCACACCACACGTCGTTTGCCCTAAGGCGTCATCGACTTGCCCATTACAATTGTCATCCAGCCCGTTACACACTTCTGCGCTGGGCAACACTTGTCCGACGCACGCGCCCCAGGCGCGATCCGGCCCGCAGGTTTGCGTGCCTGCCTGACAGACGCCAACTCCTTCTGTTACAGCCGGACCGGTGTAGCAGGCTTGCGTCGCGCCAGGCGTGCAGCTGCTGCTGCTGGGCGCGCTTTTCTCCAACGCACCCATGTCAAATTCTGCCGATCCGTTCCCATCGCCATCACGCGGTCGGATGTCAGCCGCGGTAAAGTCGGCGGTGAAGAGCGAATCAAGATCCGTCCCCAGTCCAAGCGTGCGGGGATCAATGCCCTGATCAATCGCCGGGGAGTTGGCAGCGAGAGTGAAATCATCGTCAACGGTATTAAGTTGGCCGTCGGCTCCGTTCAGTGCAGTGTAGACTTTGGCGAGGTCGTCACAGCCAGGGCTGGCGCTGACGCCGCTGCCTTCTTGCCCGGTTGGCGTCAAATTCCCCTTGTCCGTGCTGTCGAGCAGCGCGCCGCTCAGTTCTCCGCTGCCATTGCCGCAGAGAAGATTATTGAACAATACCGCCAACTGTGGGTGGGCGTGTTGCTCTGCGGGGGTGCGGGTGACGCCGAAGCCGTTCCCCGTTGCTGCCTGTAGGCTGACGCCATTGTGGGTAATCACATTATTGACCAGCCAGACTTCTTGCGCCCGATCGAGACTAATCCCGTTCTGCCCGTTGCCATGAATAGTGTTGCCGACGACGTAATGGGGACCGCCTTGTCCTGGGGCAAAGGTCACGCCGTTGTGGCTGTTGCCATAGAGCAGGTTGTTGGCTAGCACCGTCTTGACATTGCCTTTAGCGATGACGATACCGCCCGGACAGGTCCCGTTGCCAAAGATGCGGTTTCGTTCGATATGGATCGCGGTGTTGTGATGGTTCGCGCCCAAGAGACGGATGGCCTCTGGACCCGCATTCCTGATGGTCACGCCGCGCAGCGTGACAAAGCGTGAGGAGGCAAACTGGAAGACCGTGCCTGAAGTACAGCCAGCGCCAGAAGCGCCGACGACAACGCTGTCGGTGGGCGCTGCCGGGTCCGCTTCAATGAGAATGCGGTCGGCTTCGGTCGCCGCGGCGGTCTTGTTCTTGCTTTTGATGAGGACCGCTTCATCGTACTGGCCGGTTTGAATGCGAACAATCTCGCCAGGCAGCACGGCATCGACGGCCGCTTGGATAGTGGCGTAACATGGAGCCTGACCGTTACAGGTAGGGCTGGAGTTGCTGACGTAGCGCACCGCAGCAAGCTGAGGAAACGAAGGCAGCACGGACCAGAGGCCGAGGAGAAGAAATGGGATGAGAAGGATGATGCTCTTTCGCATATTCCTACCTTTTGTTTGCTCACTGGTTTAGCCGGATGTCCCCAAATTGGTGCTATTGCTTCGTGGGCCATACCAAACTAGGGACTTGAAAGCAAGAGGAAGTATGAAGGCGCGGACTGAGAATCTACTCAATGCCAGATAGATGTTTTAGATTCCGGGTCTCGCCGTACTCGCCCGGCAGGAACAGAGAGCAAAGCCGTCAGCCCGGCCACATCCTCGCCCCGCTCGACCTGCAGAAGTGGAACGCGTAGTCTGCTGCGCGTGCCCACAGACGATGCACTCTTAGCGGAACAGCTCCAAGCTCTCGCGGTCGCTCAGGTAACGGTCACTGCCGCCATAGATGCAGCCGGACGCTTAAGCCCGGTTGGCGGGCTATGGCCTAAGTTGCTTGCGGCTGCGCAGGAGGCTGCCACCGTCGGATTGCTGCGCGCTATCGTTGTTTCTGCTGAGCAACCCGATATCCCTTCAGAACTCGAACACGAGAACGCAGCGCCTTTACGCCTCCTGCGCGCCGCCACCTTATCTGAAGCAATTCAGACATTGTACGAAGAGCACGGGCCGCGACATGCGGTCCGGCGGCACGAGCAGACACACTGCGCTACTCTCGATCTTTTGGGTAGACCTGTTTCCTTGGCGGATCACTATCAAACGCTTCCATTATTACGAGAAGTCAGCCGTGATCGTTTATTCCGTGTGGGACGTAGCCAAGAACCAGAGGACGACATTTACGCGCTCCAGAGTACGGACATCTTACGCTGGGAGGAGGAGTTATCCGGCGAACACGTGACGTATGAACAGGTTGAGCTTGACCAGCTCTTTGCGCAGTTTCAATCTTTTGCCAAAAACCCGAAGCAGACTACGCCCCGCTTCGTCGTCCTCGGGCCCCCGGGCAGTGGGAAAACAACGCTGACACAGTATCTGAGCTGGCGAGCGGCGCACGACCACCTCCACGCGGCGGGGCGGCGACTGCTACCGGCCCGCGTACGACTGAGCGCTTGGGAAAAGTTTGCTGTGGCCACGTTGGGTGTTGACCAACAGCTCTTCTCATATCTGACTCAGCAATACAGCCTGCTTTCCCCAGCCCCCACTGCCCAACAGTGGCGGCGGTGGCTCCAAGATGGCGAGGTCTTGTTACTGTTTGACGGACTAGACGAAATTCAGGGCGGCTCTGCGTTCCTCACCTTACTGACTACAACATTGACAACCTTCGCCTCGTGTCCAACCGTGCTAACGTGCCGCACAGTGAGCTTCGAGCAACATCGGAGGATTTGTCCGGATTTTCTCCTGTTCACTCTAGCGGGGTTAGATCACACCCAACGCGACGCCTATATTCGCTCGTTTCCCGCCGTTCACTCCGCCAGTTATCGTCCGGAGGTGCTGAGCGACCATTTACGTCGTTCTCCGCAATTGCGCTCTCTCGCCGCCACTCCCCTGTTGTTGAGCATCATCTGCTACATAGCGGATAGCGCCACGGCTTCCCCCTTCCCGGCGACGCGCGGTCAGCTGTACGCTGCGGCGGTAGAACGGCTAGTCATGTTCCGCGCGCAACGCCTCGCTACCATGTATCCTGGCGCGGCGCCGGCCTCACACGAAAAACTGGCAATCCTTCAACGGGCAGCGTTGCAGCTCTTCACTCATGATGAACGACAACTCACTTTTTCCGGGCGTACTTTAGGACAAGCGTTGAAAGACGCCCTGTATGAAGAAGGCTACAGTGACGCTGCTGGGCCTTGGGCAAACGCGTTGTTGGAGGACTTGCTACACAATAGCGGTCTCCTGCGTGGAGACGCAGAACGCGGCTTTTTCTTTTTTCACCTTACTATCCAGGAATTTCTTACCGCCGCTGCACTCGCAGTGCACGTCAACGATCACGGCTGGTCGGCGCCCCTCACGGTTGCAGGAAAAACCGTGCGGGCGTCTCAGCTCATCCAGAAAAAATCCTGGGATCCACGGTGGCGCGAAGTCATCGTGCTTTTGGTGGGACAATTAGCAGACCCGTTGTCGCTGCTCACCGTATTGACCGATGGCAAGAAAGACGACGTGTTCTGCCATCGTCTGGCGCTTGCCGCTCAAGGACTTGATGAAGTGCAGACGACCGACCGCCGCTCGCTTTTTCATATTGTCAATAATGTAACCGAACGAGCGATCTCCACGTGGCTCTCACGGGAGGCCCGAGGCTGTGGGGCTGTCGTTGCGCATTTGACTTATGTATTGCCTATCTTAGAGCACTTGCATGGCTATATCGAGAAAACTCCGCTTCGGGACTGGCTCCGGTTCCGGTTGCGCGACCCCGACCCAGACGTGCGGGCAGGAATCATTGAAGCGTTCGCCCACATAGGAGAAAGCCTGGCCTCCGATACAGAGACCCTGGCCGCCCTTGCGGCTTCGCTCGGTGATCCGGATGTTTTTGTCCGCATCAGAGCAGTGGAAGCGTTGCGACGCATGGGAGTGACAACGCTCCATCATGAGGATGTCCTCGTGGCTCTCCTTCAAGCAGGAGAACATGATCGCGAAGGATTCGTGCGCTTGAGCATCAAACGAACCTTAGAGCAATTTGCAGTCGGAATGACGCCGGTTCCAGAAGCAGTGGCGGCGTGGCTGACTCGCCATCCACCGCAGCAGCAAACAACGGCAACGGAAAGACATAAGAGGGAGAAGAGTTTCGCCGACCCGTTCTCTCCTATAGAGGCAGGAGCTGCTTCGATTGCGGCCCTCCATAATCCAGATCCAGAGAAGCGCATGAAAGCGATGTTGCAGTTACAGCAAGCGGAAGCGACACAGGCCTCGCGGTTAGAGGCGCTGCCTG
>CAZUFQ010000409.1:0-6480 GCA_964618735.1 uncultured Enterobacteriaceae bacterium | reverse complement strand
TTTTGGGCCCGGACCGTGTCCCGTTCGGCGGATGGTTTTGCGTTACGTTTCCGGTAATGCAGGCTTTGGGGCCATAGCCCAGGCGCGTGAGGAACATCTTCATTTGTTCCGGGGTGGTGTTCTGCGCCTCATCGAGGATGACAAAGGAATCATTAAGGGTCCTTCCACGCATAAAAGCCAACGGCGCGACTTCGATTGTGCCCCGCTCCATCAACTTGCTCGCCTTGTCAAAGTCAACCATATCATGGAGCGCGTCGTAAAGGGGCCGCAGGTATGGGTTGATCTTCTCCGCGAGATCGCCTGGGAGGAAGCCGAGCTTCTCGCCCGCCTCGACTGCTGGCCTCGTAAGCACGACCCGACTCACTTTATGTTTCATCAGCTCGGCGACGGCCATCGCCATACCCAAATATGTTTTCCCCGTACCCGCAGGACCTATCCCAAAGACAATGTCAAATTTGCGAATCGCGTCGATGTAGGCTTTCTGCGCGATGCTTTTGGGCGTAATGGTGCGTCGATGTGAGGAAATGTAAACAGTGTCAAGAAATATATCTTTAAGATTGGCCGAGTGATCGCGACTGAGGATGCGAATGGCGTAGTCAACATCACTCGGGTAGACCGGATAGCTATTCTGGATCAGCCCATAGAGTTGAGAAGCGACTCGAGCCGCCAGTTCACGCTGGGCTTCATCCCCTGTAATAATGAGTGAAGAGCCGGAGGCAGAGAGTTTGACGCCAATCACCTTCTCGATCGCATGCAAATGCTCATCTTGCCGACCAAGCAAATCATTAAAGAATCGGTGATTCTCAAATTGCAGACGTGCGGTATCGCCAGTGTGTTCTAGATGCGGCACAAGCTCCCTTTACGATCCTTTTTCGACTAGCTCATATACCTTTTGCAGAGCTTCATCCAGACGTGAAGGGTCCTTCCCGCCCGCCTGAGCGAAGTCTGGTCTTCCACCCCCACCTCCTCCCACGAGTGGAGCAATCTGTTTAATAATGTTGCCAGCGTGATATTTTTTCACAACGTCTTTACTGACCGCGGCTAACAGCGCCACGCGGTCGCCCTGGAGAGCTCCTAATACAACGACAGAAGGTTGAAGCTTATCACGCAACCGGTCTGCAAGCTCTCGCAACCCTTTGTCATCAATTCCTTCGACTCGGCTAGCAATGACACTGACACCGTCCATCTTCCGTGCGTGTGCGAGGATATCGTCGCTTTGCGCCCCTGCAAGTGTACTCTGCAGCTGGGCGTTAGTCTTTTCCAGGTCGCGATATTGTGCAAGCAGCCGTTCGATGCGATCCACCGCATCTTCCTCTGAACTTTTCAGGAGCTGGCTTATTTCTTTGAGAATCTGTTCACGCTGACGCACCCACTCCAAGGCACCTTCTCCAGTGGCGGCCTCCACGCGGCGTACACCGGACGCGACTCCAGCTTCAGCCTTGAGTTTGAACAGCCCAATATCGCCGGTGCGGCTGACATGAGTGCCGCCACACAGCTCGGTCGAGAAATTGCCCATACGCAACACGCGCACCCGCTCGCCATATTTTTCACCGAAGAACGCTAAGGCGCCGCTTTTGAGGGCGTCGTTTAGCGTCATCTCTTCACTTGTCACTTCTGCGTTCTCGCGCACATGCGTGTTGACAATATCTTCTATACGTTGTAGCGTATCATCTTTGACCGGGCTCGTATGCGTAAAATCAAAACGTAGGCGATCCGGAGTGACAAGCGATCCCGCCTGGCGTACGTGTGGTCCCAACACCTCGCGTAGCGCTGCATGCAAGATATGGGTAGCGGAATGATTCAAGCGTGTGGTGTTACGCCGGGGCGCGTCGATGACGAGACGCACACGATCGCCGGCTTGCACGGCGCCGCGCACCACACGGCCACGATGGACAATCAAACTCGGTTGTGGCTTTTGCGTATCGAGAATTTCGACGACATCCCCACGCGCCGTCTCCAGCATGCCAATATCACCAATTTGTCCACCGGATTCGCCGTAGAAAGGAGTTTCTGCCGTGATAATTTCAACTTCTTCTCCTTCTCGAATCGCGTTGGTGCGACTTTCACCATTGACAATAGTCGCGAGAATTTCAGATTCCCATTCGACAATGCGATCGCCAACAAAACGAGAGCGGAGGTCCGTTAGGTTCGCGCTGAGGTATACCGTGCCTTTCTGATGCTCTCGGGCGCGGGTGCGCTGTTCCGCCATTGCACTATCGAAACCGGAGCGATCGAGGCTGAGTTCTTCGGAAGACAAAAAATCCTCGGTGAGATCAAGCGGAAACCCGTAGGTGTCGTACAGACGAAATGCGACATCTCCAGCAAGGATTTTTTGCCCATTGCGACGTAGTTGGGCAATCTCTTGCTCCAACAAAGCGAGCCCTTTCCCTAACGTGTCGGAGAAACGCTCTTCTTCATTCCGCACCACTTCGATGAGATAGTCTTTCCGGTCAACAAGTTCCACATACGCCGATCCCATGAGCTGCACGACGCTTTCCGCCACTTTGAAAAAGAACGGACCCTCAAAGCCGAGCAAGCGCCCATGGCGTAGGGCTCGACGCATAATGCGACGCAACACGTAGCCGCGCCCTTCATTGGTGGGTACTATACCATCTGCGATCACGAACGAAGCCGCGCGAGCATGATCAGCAATGACACGAAAAGAAATATCGGCTTCTGGATCATCACCGTAGCGCTTATTCGTCAATTCTTCTGTGGCGCGAATAATATCGCGTAGGAGATCAGAGTCGTAGTTGCCGCGCACTTTCTGTATCACTGAAGCAACCCGCTCTAGCCCCATCCCGGTATCGACATGCTTCGAGGGCAGTTCGGTGAGCAACTGATCTGGATTGCGATTATACTGGATGAAGACGAGATTCCATAACTCGATATAACGAGGACAACCGCCGTTAACTGCACAGGTGTGGCCAGAAGTGTTTTCCTTTTCACAGAAGCCGGGACCACGGTCAATGTGGATTTCCGAGCAGGGTCCACAGGGTCCAGTTTCGCCCATCTCCCAGAAGTTGTCTTTTTCCGCAAATCGCTGAATCTGGTCTTTGTTGATGTCGGTCAGCGTACGCCACCAATTCTCAGCTTCGTCGTCGGTTTTGTAGACAGTCGCCCAAAGTTTGTCTTTGGGTAATTTCCACACGTTGGTCAGTAAGTCCCACGCCCAGAGGATTGCTTCCTTCTTGTAGTAATCGCCAAACGACCAATTGCCAAGCATTTCAAAGAAGGTGTGGTGATAGGTATCCCGCCCGACTTCTTCGAGGTCGTTATGTTTGCCTGAGACACGCAGACATTTTTGGGAATTCACCACGCGCGGTTGTGTCGGAGGATCAATCCCGAGGAAAATGTTTTTGAATGGCACCATACCCGCGTTGGTGAACAGTAAGGTCGGGTCACTCGCCGGGATAAGGGAGGCGCTCGGCACGATTGTGTGGCCGCGTTCAGCGAAAAATTTGAGGAAACTGTCGCGAATCTCTTTTCCCGTCATGGACGTTCTTTCTCTGGCTCAAATCTTTATCTCAGTCATCGCTCGGAGCGCTCCCTAACACGCTCTCAACAATATCGTAAGCGTAGCCGCGACGCGACAATAATCGGAATGCCCGCGCGTAGACTTTGGGTTGTTTTAGCGCGTCTACCGAGTAACGGCTAGCGAGGAATCGTCGCGCATTTGCTAATTCGTCCTCCTGCTCTTTTGATAGGAGGGCTTCCTCGATGCTGGTCGCATTGATCCTTTGCTGAGTCAATGTCTTGCGGATGCGTTCTGAACCAAACCCGCGCTTGCGTAGTCGCTCAGCCTGATCTTCCGCTAGTCGAGCGTCGTTGAGGTATCCTTGTTCCTTAAGTCGCGCAACCGTGCGAGAAACCGCCCTTTCGGTGAAGCCTTGAGCGAGCATTTTTTCAGCTAATCCATGCTCGCTCTGCGCGCGGCGTGCGAGTAAGCGATAGGCATAGTCCAAAGGAGCAAGCAGCGTTTCTTTTGCGGGATGGAGTGGGGAGCTAGGCTCTTTCATACGGCCATGTCGACCTTGTCGCAGATTTTTTTATGCTTCTCCCTCTGCTCCATTATGCGTCACGATGCCGAACTTCTCGCGGACTTTGACTTCGATCTCACGCAGCGCCTCTGGATGCTCTTTGAGATATTCCTTTGCATTTTCACGACCTTGACCAATGCGTTCACCGCCAAATGAATACCAGGCGCCGGACTTTTCGATAATGCCTTGCTCGGACCCGATATCGACAAGCTCCCCTTCTTTGGAGACGCCGCTGCCATAAAGGATGTCGAACTCCGCTTCTTTGAAGGGCGGCGCCACTTTGTTTTTAACGACTTTGACTTTGGTGCGATTGCCGACGACTTCTTCTCCTTGTTTGACCGCGCCCGTCCGACGGATATCGAGCCGCACAGAAGCATAGAATTTAAGCGCGTTCCCTCCCGTTGTGGTCTCAGGGTTGCCAAACATGACGCCAATCTTCATGCGCACCTGATTGATAAAAATCACGAGTGTTTTTGAGCGTGAAATTGTGCCGACGAGCTTCCGGAGCGCTTGCGACATAAGACGCGCTTGGAGTCCCATTTGCGGTTCGCCCATCTCTCCCTCGATTTCTGCCCGTGGCGTCAAGGCGGCGACAGAGTCTATGACGATCACATCGACAGCTCCACTACGGACTAGCGTCTCCGTGATCTCCAGCGCCTGTTCACCGTTGTCCGGCTGCGAAACGAGTAGCTCTTCGGCTTTCACTCCGAGCTTCGTCGCGTACCCCAAATCGAGTGCATGTTCAGCGTCGATATACGCGCAGGTACCGCTCTCCTTTTGCGCTTCGGCAACGACTTGCAACGCCATGGTCGTTTTTCCGGAGGATTCAGGACCGTAAATCTCAACAATACGCCCACGTGGTAAGCCGCCTAGCCCAAGCGCGAGATCTAGACCAAGCGACCCAGTAGAGATTGTAGCAATATCTTGGATCAGGGCGCCCTCGCCCAGTTTCATGATAGAGCCTTTACCAAATTGTTTCTCAATCTGACTGACGGCGAGATCGAGGGCTCGTTCGCGGTCGCGTTCTTTATCGTTTGCCATACGGTTCTGCTCCTGGGGTGTAATAGAAAAGACTCAATGTTGGAGGACTTCCTAGATCAATATTCTTGCTAGGTGCGCTTAGTATTCTCGCAGCGCGTCTTGTTGAAAAGGCACAACGCTTAAAGGAGTATAGATAGCCCCATCGGGTCGTAAATCACTCTGATAGAGCGTGATATGATCGATAAGACTCTCGCCAAAGCACATCTGCTCGTGGGCTTTCAGGATAGGCAAGACATGCTCCCAGCCTTTGGGTGACCGCACACGTCCCAGAGTTAAATGCGGAATAAACTCCCGCTCTTCCGGCGGAAAGTCGAGCGGCAGTAGAGCAGTTTCAATCGCTTCACTCAATTCGCTGATCCTTTCCCCTTGCAGTCCTACCCAGAGCACTCGTGGTCGTCGTAGGTTGGGAAATGCTCCTAGCCCCTGGGCTACAACACGCAACGGAGGACGCTGTTGAGAAATGTCTTGCAATACCGCCACAATCGCCTCGACTTGATCCCGAGCAATATCTCCAAGAAATTTCAGTGTCAGATGAAGACCCTCAATCCGAGTCCACCGGATATCCCCTTTAGGTTCTTGGAGTAGCGCCCGCACTTTCGCTATTTCTTCGACTACTGATTTGGCTAACGTAACTGCGATGAACGCTCGAATCAAGGGGAGAACCTCGAAAAATGCGAATGGGGAATGTGAAATGATGAATAAAAGAACAAAGAATTTTGCTCCTTATTCTCCGACTTTCATTCATAGTTTATCTTCTGATGAAGCCCGATTCGTTAATAGTGATGCCGAGCAGCGCACGACGCACCCAGTCGAGCACGAGCTGCGAGACGAGCGTCTTGATCCATTCTCGATTACCCCAGAGCTGATAACGACGGGAGACCAAAAGGCCGTCGGCGGCCAATGCAAGACAAGCGGTGCCGACTGGTTTATCGGGGCTTCCCCCCTCAGGACCAGCCACGCCGGTCACAGCTACGCCAATAGCAGTGCCCAATCGTTCGCGGACTCCTTGCGCCATCTCACGGACAGTTTCTTCGCTAGCAGCTCCATATTGTCGTAAAGTCTCTGGCTTCACTCCTAATAAACTGGTTTTCGCGGCGTCGGCGTATGCCACCACGGTTCCTTGAAAGTAGGAGGAGCACCCTGGCACGTTGGTGAGTCGATGCGTGACAAGTCCACCAGAGACCGCTTCAGCAATACCGATCGTCTTGCCTTGTTCTTTCAACAGCTTGCCGACGACATCTTCCATAGTGACATCGCCTTCGCCATACACATACTGACTGATGCGCGAGCGGATACGATTTGACAGCTCTTCGAGTCGTCCTTCGACCTCGTTCTGTTTGCCGTGCACGGTGACTCGCATAGAGATCTGCGGAAAACTGGCGCGAAAGGCGAGACGTCC
>CAZUFQ010000408.1:0-6487 GCA_964618735.1 uncultured Enterobacteriaceae bacterium | reverse complement strand
TCAAGGATTTTTTTCTTTACTTATAACTAATCTTTCGCTATTCTGCCACCTCAATTCACAACGCCGCAATTCATTGCAATAGAGGAGAGCCATTATGTTCGAGCCCGACACCCTCTTGCCCGAGCAGTTTTTTACCTTGATGGGCAGAAAACCTCTTCAAGGAGAAAAGCGTTTGCTTTTGGCTATGCTAGAGGATGCCGTCCATTGTTTCCAGACCTATCTCATGGCCCGTAAACCACACGAACGCCGCCTTTTTCAAGAAGCAGAGGAATGGATCGATTCTACCGATGCGCAATGGTATTTTTCGTTCGAAAATATCAGCGACATTCTCGGTATCCATCCCGGTCGTTTACGGACGGCGTTGAAACAATGGAAAGAGCAGCAAACATTCCTCCAGCAGTCTACCAAGCCCATGGTCAGCGTCCTGACGAGCGAGAGAGACTTCGCCCGCGTACAGGTCTGATTCCTCTGTGTTTCCGCCTCCCCGTCGAATTTGTAGACGATGAGGGAGGCAGCAATGCAGCGTGTTCCTTGCCTGCTTTTTTCGTAATTCTTCCGCTTTTTTTCTCTTGTTTGTTCCATCAGAAGTCGTGTAGACTGAAGAGCATGCGTCGTATTTGCTCTCAACGAAAGACCGCAGTCATGGTCAAGAACTACACCCCTGAGGAGGGACTATGCAGGTCGAAATCGAAGGACGGAACACGCAGGTTCGACAGAGCTGGCGTAATCTCATCGAACAAAAGCTTGGAAAATCCGAGCATTTCCCTAACGAGATTACCCGCGCTCGCGTGACGATTACGCATAATCCGCACCATCACTTAGGCGACAATCAGGTGCAGGTGGTTATGGCGGTTGCTGGGCAAACCCTCACGGTCAAGAAAAAAGGCGCTGAAATATCGACCGTGCTTCGCTCTGCCCTTTCAGCAGCGGAGCGGGAAATAGAAACCTACCATCAGTACCGCTACCGCCGCAAACGCGCTGTAAAACCCACACCTGTGCATCCAGACGGAACGATTGCGCGAGTCTTTCGCGCCAAAGGCTACGGTTATATCCAGACAGCCGATAGTCAAATCTACTTCCACCGGGACGTGCTAGAAGGATTAGCTTTCGACGATGTCCAAAAAGGGCTTCCTGTCAGCTTTGAACTCGGCGAAGGAGAAAACGGTCCGCGAGCAGTGCGTGTGTTTATAGTGGGCAATAGCCGTCCATAGCTTTTCAGTGTCTACCACCGCCGTTTACCAACGCTACAAATAGGCAAAAAGCGGCGGTTTCTACTAATTCTCCTACAGCGCCCAGGGTGTCGCCAGTGACCCCGCCGAGCCGTCGCGCGCAATAGCGGGTAACAGCGACCGCCAGGCCGGCAAGGACTCCAAACAGCACGACACTAACAATACCAACAACGTACAGCCCCGCCAGTAAAGTAAAAGTGCTGGCGAAGCCCAATTCGCGCAACTGCACCCCGCGGACAAACGTGGCGCCTAAACCCTCTTCTCGGGCTGGGACGGCAAGCCCCGCCATAACCACACAGGCCCAGCGGCCATACATGGGGCAAAGCAATAGCGCGCTGCTTCTGCCGTCGCTTTGCAAAACGTCCAACGCCCGCAGTTTTGTCAACACGACGCCTAGCAGAGCAAGCGCTCCAAACGCGCCGACGCGGCTATCTTTCATGATGGCGAGACGGCGTTGCCTATCGCTGCCGCCCCAGAGGCCATCGGCGCTATCTGCGACGCCGTCTAAGTGTAGTCCTCGCGTGAAAGCGCCAAAAGCCACAATAAGAAAGACATTCGACAGCGAAGAGGGAAAGAACCGAGAAAGACCCAGATCCAACACCCACATCGCTGCTCCCAGGAAAAGACCAACCAGAGGAAAAAAGACGCCCGACCGGCCAAGCGTCGCCTCATCAAAGGACAACGCCGTACGCAGCCGGATGATCGTGAGGAACTGGAGCGCGACAAAGAATTCGTTCAGCATAGAAAGATCGGGTCTACACTATATTTCGCCGTCGACCAAGCCGCTCTCGTTTACTCCAGAGGGAAGGGGTCGTATACTTTTTTCATAAGCATTTTGGCGTGAGGCGCACAGTGCGAAACGCTTGGCTAGAGAAAACTCTGAACGAATTCACCCAGGCAATACGCCAGCTCCTTTCTGATGAGCTTGTCGCCGTTGTTCTGTATGGCAGCGGAGCCGGCGCTAACTTTGTCCCAGATCATTCGGATATCAATATTGTCATTGTTGTCAAATCCGTGCAGTTTGACATTCTGCAAAAACTCCAACCCCATCTGGGCGTCTGGCGGAAGCGCGGATTCGCCATGCCCTTGCTCTTGGATCAGGAGTTCCTGCAACGGGCGCGCGATGTGTTTCCGATGGAGTTTCACGACATTTGCGAACAGCACCGCTTATTGTGGGGCGAAGATATATTCCGGGACTTGGTTATTGACGCGCGCCATCTTCGCTTTCAGGCTGAGCATGAGGCGCGCAGTAAACTCTTACGGCTCCGTGCAGTCTATTTAGAGTGCGCCGAAGACCCGACGCGTCTCCGCGCGCTCCTTCTTGATTCAAGCAAGACGTTTTTAGTCCTCATGCGCAATTTGATTCGTTTGCATGGGCACGCAAGCGTCCTCACCTATACAGAGGTCCTCAACCGCTTTGAGCGTCACTTTCAATTGACCTTTCCGCTTTTACGACAACTTGTGACTATCCGTAAGGGACAACAATCATGGCCCGATACGCCGCTGGCTCATCTCTTTCGTGACTATTTGGCGGAAGTACAGCAGATTATCGAGGTGATCGATCACCTGCCGCCGAATCTTTCCTCTGCTCATGCGTAATCGTGATCTGTTGCTTCTGACGTTCCTGTTGAGCTGCCTCTGCTTGGTCCCTTTGGTGAGCGGTGAAGAGGTGAGTATTCCGCCCGCGCAAGGATTCGTCTCCGACTTTGCCAATGTTCTTCCTCCTCAGACTCGCCAACAACTGAGCAACATGTTGCAGGAACTCAAGGAAAAAACGACAGCGGAGATTGCTGTTGTCACAGTTGATTCGACACAACCTTTGAGTGCGTTTGACTACGCTATGAAAATTGCCGAGACCTGGAAACCTGGAGCGAAAGGCAAAGATAATGGCGTGGTGTTCTTGGTGGCGACGAAAGACCGGAAGATGTTCATTGTGACTGGATATGGGGTGGAAGGCGTTCTCCCCGATGGGAAAGTCGGCGCCATTCAAGACGAATACATTGTCCCCGCGTTCAAGCAGGGCGACTACGCCAAAGGTATTCTCAACGGAACGAAAGTGATGGCGAGCCTGATTGCCCAAGAATACGGAGTCGCGCTCACCGGCGTCCCGACTTATGCTATTAAGGCGCGACGGGAGCATGAAGCTCCATTTGTTCCTACCGTAGTCTTGGCGCTCATTGTCATTGGGATCATTCTTGCGGCTTTTACCGGGACACGGCGTTCGCGCTATTCTCGTTTTGGCGGCGGTGGTCCATACGACAGCGGCTTTGGCGGCGGCGGGTTCGGCAGCGGTGGGAGCGGTGAGTTTGGCGGGTTCGGCGGCGGTGGCTTTGGCGGCGGCGGCGCAGGCAGAGATTGGTAGCAGAGCGGACGGCGTACAATTGGAGGCTCTATGTTATTTCACTTGGTAAATAAGAAAAGACTGGGCGGGCAAACGCATTTCCCCCAGCTATTTTTTTCGCAGGTGCTCTTCGTGTCGGTTTCCCTTGCACTAGGGCTTGGTCTCAGCGGTTGCGGTTACAACACCCTGGTGTCGCAAAAAGAGGCCGTCAATGCGGCGTGGGCGCAGGTGGAAAACCAACTGCAACGGCGGAACGATCTCATTCCCAATTTAGTAGAAACCACGAAGGGGTACGCTGCTCATGAAAAGGAGATTTTTGAAAACATCGCCAACGCGCGCGCAAAACTTATTGGCGCCGGCAGTCGAGATGAGAAAATCGATGCGGCCAACGATCTCTCGTCCTCGTTGTCGCGCCTCTTAGTAATCACGGAACGGTATCCGGATTTGAAAGCGGATAAGCAGTTTGCACGCCTCTCCGACGAACTGGCAGGGACGGAAAATCGCCTGGCGACAGAACGCATGCGCTACAACGAAGCGGTCAATCGGTACAATACATCTATACAAACATTTCCTGCCGTGCTGATGGCGCGCACTTTTGGTTTTCAGTCGGAGAAGTATTTCGAGGCTCCCAAAGAGGCGCAGCAAGTACCGCAGGTCAAGTTCTAACTCGTGTTTAGGAGTTAGAAAACTAACTACAGCCGAGAGAAAATCCAATCGAGTTTTCCGTAGGGGCGTAGCATGCTACACCCCTACAAAGCCAAACTGCACCATTACCCGGCGCTCGCTCTCATTGATCTCTTGCCGCGAGAATGCTAGCCGAGAGTCGAAGGGAGAAACTCATGTATCCACATCGGCTGGCAGCATGGGGAACCGCGGCGGCGCTCGGCGTGTTCCTGATTCTTGCGTCTGGGGCGCACGCTGCTGAGAGTAAGCAGGAGTTACGCGCCGGACCCGCAGCCTGGATAGGCGATTTGACGCCAATCACTGACGCAGACTGGAGCCGCGACCGCGCGGCGCATCTGCTCGAACGTGCAGGCTTCGGCGGGACGCCCGAAGAAATCGACCGGCTAGCGGCGATGACTCCTGCAGCCGCAGTACGCTGGTTGGTGGAGTATCAGAAGGTCGAGAACACTCATCTGCGTCCGTTTGATGAATCGGGTATTTATGATCCTCCTGTTGAGCCGTTTCCCAAGAGCCGCGCTGACGCTGTGCGCATGGCGAAGGCCAATGGAGAGGCAATGGGAGTCAAGGTCAAACCTGGCGGCGAACGACCGCTCCAACCGGTGGTGAATCGCTTCTTCTATTGGCTGCGCGCCGATTATCTGGAAATCCGTCGCGCCGGACAATGGTGGGCGCAACGGATGCTGACGACGCCTCGTCCGCTGGAAGAGAAGCTTGCTTTATTCTGGCACGGCCATTTTGCCACTTCGGACGATAAAGTGCGGGATTATCGCAAAATGCTGCAGCAATTAGAGCTGTTCTACCAACATGGCAACGGTAACTTCCGCGACTTATTAGTGGGCGTTGCCAAAGACCCCGCCATGCTCGTGTTCCTTGACGCTGGAGACAATGTCAAAGGTCGCCCGAACGAGAATTTTGGTCGCGAAATCCTTGAATTGTTCACCATGGGTGTCGGCAACTATACCGAAACCGATATCCGCGAGGCGGCTCGCGCCTTCACTGGATGGACGAATGACAGCCTCAAGTTCGTGGTCAAAACGGACTTGCACGACGACGATGAAAAAAAGTTTCTGGGACGTAGCGGGAATTTCGACGGCGTCGGCGTCATCGACATTGTCCTTGAACAAGATGTGACGGCGCGTTTCATTGCCGCCAAACTCTATCGCTATTTTGTCCGTGAAGACCCATCGCCTGAATTAGTTGTTCAATTAGGCAAGCTTTTTAAAGAGAAGAACTACGCTATTGCTCCGCTGCTGACCACGATTTTCCTATCGCGAGATTTTTATAGTCCGCCCTCGTACGCCACCCAGATCAAAAGCCCAGTGCAGTTGGTTGTGTCAACATACAAAAAACTGGGACTCAGCGAGATTCCTGGAGTGCCCGATTTTGACGTTGTCACACGAGATCTCGGACAGGAGTTGTTCTACCCTCCGAATGTGGCGGGTTGGAAAGGGGGACGCACCTGGATTACGCCGGCGACCTTGCTGCAACGCGGCGACTTTGTGCGGGACGTATTGTTTCCGGACTTCGTTAATTTTCAGCCCCCAGACCGGCAAATGCCCGATACCAACCGAGAAGTGGCGCTGCGCATTGCCCAAGGCGTCGACATCACGAAAGCAACGATTGAAGGAGACGGCAATGCGAACATGGCCAGCGCGAACGGCGAAAACTCCATGTCCATGTTTAATCAGATGGCTGACGCCGACGAGGGCTATAACACTCGCTTCGGCAGTACGGAGGGGTGGACCGAAGCATTCCGAAGGGTGAAACCCATCCCCCGTCCGAAGGCGCAAATGAATTTTACCCAGATGGTCCCAAAAGCTCAGTTAAAGAAAACGACCGAAGTGGTCGATTATTTTCTCGTACGCTTTCTCCGTACGCCGCTCGCAGCCGATGAACGGCAAGCACTGATTGATTTTCTTACCAAAGAATTGGCTTCTGATCGTATCGAACCCGCTGCTTCATACTTAGAAGAGCCCGTGCGCTTGCTCGTCCATTTGATTATGAGCACCCCTGAATATCAACTCAGCTAAACCAATCGAGGCTCTCTCCTTCTGCAGAGGAACACGTATGGCTACAAAATCTTTCTTCGATCGTCAGTTCACTCGCCGTGACGCCGTGCGCCTTGGATTGTACGGACTTGGCGTGACCGCTGGGCTCCCACGGTTTTTTCAACACGCAGCCTCAGCCCTGGCGGCGGAGGATCAGGCTAGCGCGCAGACCAGAGTGCGCGATC
>CAZUFQ010000407.1:0-6501 GCA_964618735.1 uncultured Enterobacteriaceae bacterium | reverse complement strand
TTGGTATCCACAGTTTCGGTCTGTCCTTGTTGCCTCCCTCAACCCTTGATGGTCTCGCTTCTCTTCATCTCAAACGGTGGGCTGCCGGCCTCCCAGCCAAGAGTATCGCCGACAGCCCTAGGATGAAGAAATGCGTGCTTCTCTTCATCAACGACAGTTATGGTGGCAGGTGTTCCGGCTCGTCCATCCTACGTTCTCGCTTAATATCTTACTGAGATTACGCAGCCTCAGTAAATTCCTGTAAGACCGAAGGATTTTGCGGGATCCGTTGTAAAAATAAACACTGCCGAAACGCATAAATGGTCTGGCCCCTGGCAAAGGCGCGCTGTTGCGTCAAGACAAGTGCATACAACCCCAAGTGCAAATGAGCCCACTGCGCTTGTTGTTTTTGGCACGAACACCAACCCCAGCCAAACTCTTGCTTCAGCAACCGAAAGGTCTCTCCGATTTGCTGTCGGTGGGAGTAATGCGCTTTGACTTCATGAGGAGAGAGCCGCAACTCGTTCGTGTCCCAGTAGCGACCGCCGTCTTTGACCACCAATACCGAATGGGCCACTCCTCGGACTTTTCCCCGTGCATGCCCATAGTGGTCGGGCCAAGTGGTGCGCAGAGCTGCATTCTCGAACGTGCGGTTACTCTTGAGCCGCGTTCCATACCGCCACCCCAGCCCTCCAGGAGGTTCAGGACCTGGGCCGCCGCATACCAGCTATCGCAGAGGACATAGGTGGGCTGCAGCTCCCGGTGTCGGGCTTGGTGGAGGAGGCTCAGGGCTAACTCCACTTTCGATGGTCCCCGCTTCTGCCAGAGCCGGATCCCTACTGGCACCTTCCAGATGTCGAGGAGCCGCAGCGTGGTGGTGCTCAGATCCAGGTCGCTGACCCCCACCACGGTTCCGCGCACCTGCAGGGTGCCGGTATTCGTGCCACTGCCGACATGCTCGGCTTTGCCCTGGAATTTCGTGAGCGCGACACTAGGCTACGGGCACTCCACTGTCACCGAGCTCTCGTCCGTGGTCATCGGAGCTGCCCCGTCCGTGGGGATGGCCTGCATAGGGAACGCGGGTGACAAAATTCCTTTTGGCCTCGATATGCGGGTTGAATTCCATATCAAACAGTTGCCCTTCCTGCTCGGGGTCGCCGTCATAGAAGAGCACCATCACATTGTCCAAGTCTGTGCCCATCGCGTGATGGCTCGCCCGCAGGGTCAGCAATTGGTCCACTCGCAGGGCGCCGCCCTTTGGTAGGTTCTCCCACCGGCTCTTTAGGTGTCGGCTCCGAGCCGGGGTCTGTAGGGCTCCGGCTCTCGGCCCGACGTGAAAGACTTGGTTGTAGAATCCCAGGTTGTTGCTATAGGTTTCGATTGGCACGTCCGCCAACGAGTGCAGGGGGCTGTCCGGTATGGCGGTAAGGCCATGATCCTGGATCTCGGCTACCTTCTGCCCATTGCGCTCCATCCACACCACCACCCAGAACACCCAATCGGTGTTGGCAGCTACGGTGCTGGTATCCCAGCGCGTCTGGGCAAAGACCCAGTTGCGCGGCGCGTCGGACTTCGTACAAGGATCTTCCTGTGGATTCGGCGGTGCCCCGCCACAGAAGGCAGGAATAGGATCCAGCTCAGCTTCGCCAATAAAGACGGCGGGAGCGAAGGCATCGGAGTTCCCCGGCTGGCTGAAGAACCGGCCTCTCGTGGCGTTCCAGGGTTGGGCGTAAAACTGCACCCGTACCTGCGCGTCTGCCGGCATATTGGCGAGGCTATAATTATACACCCGTGTTCGTAAGGTGACGGTATCGCCTTGCGTAGCCCGCGCCGTCGTCGGTCCATCGGTGGTGGTACCGGGGGTCACGAACAGCCCCTTCATTTGGTAGAAGAGGGCAACGGCGACGTTCGCCGGAGTTGGTGCCTGCGCCCTTGGGGTGCAGGGCCGATCGAACGAGGAGGTAAAGCCGATCGGACAGTTAAACTGCACGTGCTGACCATTTTGCAGCCAGCGTTGGGGATGATTGAGCGCCACGTCGGGCTCCTCGTAGGCGTTCCTCCAGAAATTGCCCGACCGGATGGGCGCGGTGCTCAAGGGATTGGCCGCATAGCCCACGGAGAGGAACCCCTGGGCCTTGACGTCCGTGTTTTGCGGGATGTTGTTGTGAATAGTGCCGAGGGGGGATTTTTGGCCAAAGATGAAGGCTTGGCCCTGGTAGAGATAGTTGGTTGACGTCGACGGGCCTCCACTAATGCCCCGACTCAGCAACACCCCAGCGGACTCGGAGTAGGTATCCACCGACTCATTCAGCGTGCTGGTCGCCTTACTGGTGTTGTACTCGAAACCCGCTGTGCCCGCAAAGCCGGACGCCTTGCTCTCGCCTGCGAACGTAAGCGAGCTATCAAATGAATTGGTGTTGACCGTCGAGCTGCTCACATTCCTACCCGCGCCTTGCGTCCACGTGATGGACACCTGCTGGGTGGACTGCGAATCCCAGAGGATATTGCCCGGGGACAAGAGCTGCAAACTACTCTCCGTCCCGCCATTCTCGGTGGGCTGCTGAGGTTGATCGGCTTGCAGTTGCGCGAGACTGCCGGGATAGGAGAAGATTTGGCCCGGCTCGTGCACGGGCTGATACCACTCCAGGGCCTGCCCTCTGACGAGGCTGAGGTAGTAAACATTATCCGGGCTCGAGAACTGGATGTGCAACGGGGCCTTGCCGGCCGGGCAGTGATCGAGCGGTTGCGCCCCGGGCTGATCGACGCACTGGCCGAGCACGGGGTAGGTGTAGATGTTCAGGCGGCTCTCGGTGGCTGCGACCAGGTCATCGAAGACCGTCCGCGCCGTCAGACTGAACGATTGGCCCTTATTGGTGTTGTAGGTATTGGCGACGGTGTTCTCATGTTTGTTCTGGGCGGCCGCCTTGAGGGTCGTGGTGACGGAGCCTAATATCGGAATACCCCAGCTTTTTTTTAGCTCCGTGAACGCCTTATAGGCACTCGTGTAACTCGTCGTAGACTGGCGACTGGCCTGGGTGCCGGTGGTTTGCGCAAAGTCGTAGCGGGTGTTGAAGGTGTCGGGAAACACCGACACGTTGAGGATGCGGGGCTCTTCCTCGCCCGCCGGCGGAATCCAGTCCACGTGCATGGGCGGCACGCCCAAGATGGTATCGGGTTGGAAATGGCTGGTGATCGTGAGCTTCTCAGGCGGCCCGACGGGAATCGAGCGGCCCTGGAGGTCCCCCGCCGCTATGCGAAAGACGGTGTCTGATGGCACGGGGCCGGGGCTGAAGCTCAGCGTTTGCGGCGACGTATAGGTAACTTTGGCGCCCTCCTTAGGGTCCACGATGGAGTCCACGGTGAAGACCTGCACCTTGGCGGTACTCTTACAGTCGGTCCCGGCGACGGCGAAATTCAGGCGCGGATCGTATTGCTGCTTATCGTCAATTTTAATCTGGCGGTTAAAATTTCCGACGGCCATGTCGTGGACACATGCCACATTGAGAGTGAGGGTGGATAGACCTCCCACAAGAGTAGGGGTGAGGTTCCCGTCACGAGAAAACGTGAGAAGGCCGACGTTGACCTTGTCGGCCGAACCCTGCTTAACCACTGCAAGCGAGAGAACCTGCTGGTAGGCGCCGGGAATAAACGAGCCGCTGAAGAACCTGCTATTGGTCGACACCTGATTAGTGGACCCCTTGGGGATCGGCTGCAGCGAGCCTTTCGCGAAATCATACGCCTGCACCACACAACACCCGCCCGTTGGGGAGCGGCCCAATATCGCCAGTTGGTCGTAGTTCAGGGTGCCGAATCGGCCCGCCGCTACCCTGAGGGGCTCGCCGTTCAGCGGGTAGCTGGCCGCACGAGTGATGGTCAAGGTCGTGGGATTCACAGTATAGATTCCCAGGGAGTAGGCGCCGTTGTCGTCGATGAGCCCGGCGACCTCCGGCCGCCCGTCGCCGTTGAAGTCGCCGACCGTCATGCGGTACACCGGGTCGAGTCGAGCCTCCGGCCCAAACCGTAGAGCAAACGGGCCAGCACGCGGGGGATTGACGTCTTTCGCGGTGACGACCCGCAGGACGGTCCCCCCACCGATGGTCTTCTCAGCATTGAGCAGGTCGGCAAAACCGTCCCCGGTGAAATCGGCCATCACCATGTCGATAGGGATCTGCGCAGCAATCGCTTGGTCTCTCACCACGTCAGACCTCCCATCAGCAGCAGTCATGAAAAACAGTCTTTGGTTTAATGTCGCGACGCTCGCGACGATTGTATCCTTACCGAAATTAAACATCCGTCCGACAGCTACAGTGAAGGTTCGTATACTATCATCACGTAAGGGGGTGCCCGGTTGACTTATGCGGAGCGGAGCAAGGGTCGAATTGGTGGTGTTCAGTGACCACTGGTATAAACGGCGGGGGTCTTCTATGGTGGAGTTGATGGGGAGTTTTTTGAGCAACGCGAGATCATCGGTGCGCAAGAGATTGCGCGCTTGTTCCCCCCCCAGGATGTCAGGATTATTGGCGAAGCAGGGAGCGCCAGGGTCGTTGGTGGTACAGTCACTACTTTGTGCCAGACCTGGAGCGCTGCTCAACCGGGCAAAGACAACGGCCAGTGTAACGTAAGCGAGCGCTCTGCGGATCGTCCGCCCGTAGGTGATCATCTGCATGCTCCTTCTTACCCGTGTGGGTGGTCGTGAAAGGACCAGGGGTCCCTTCCGGTTGCGCTCCCATCCCCGCACTTTCCCTCTTACCTCGTTAGCGGGCCCTGGCTCACTTCTGGTCCTTGGTGTGCTGTCCAGCACCTCAGACAGATCTTACTCCCAGGTCTGCCGCGTCCGATGCCCCAAGTGAAGAAGTCTCATTAGTTTTCCGTTTCCCGCCCCGGACAGGTTGGCTTTGTATTTACAACCCGCTGCTGCTGTTACCCAAAACAGAGGGTTCTATAGATGATCTATCGTTAATGTCAAGAGAGAGTACATACGAGTTGAGCCGATCCAACAGAGTAGGCGCAACTACGCGGTGCGCATCCTCAGGGGCCTGATCGTCGGCGACTTCACACTCCATCCGTGCTACGGCTGAAGTCACGCTCTTTCCAGTACGAGGGGAGCACAGACGGAAGGGGGGCTCGCCAGAAACATCCCTTCTCTGGACTTTGTCAACTTGTTGATTCGGCGCCGTTATTGGAGGTACGGAAGGAGATATCACTATTTGTTATCTTAGGCGCGTAAGGTAGGAGTCGTCATCTCCTGTCAACTCTGAAATCGGTGTCCCATCTCTCGTCGATACGCTGGGGCCGAGAGCTGATGCCGAGGCGGACGGCAATATTGGGAAATGGGTTCATAGGCGGAGAGAAACCGTTGAGCATACCCCGGGGACTTGAACCGTCGCATGCGGTGCGCTCGTTGACAGGCGGGCTGGTGCGAGTTCTCTGCTCGCGTATTGAGGTAGCGGTGCTGGCGATGTTCGACCCCGGGAAGGATCTTGCGTTTGGCGGCTCCGTTGCTTGACTGTTTAGCAGTCATGATCACGCGCGGGACGTACGTCAAGCACTTGAGCAGTTTGTGGAAAAACTTCTTGGCGGCCTGCTTATTCCGGTGGCGTTGGACCAAGATATCCAGTACGTTGCCGTCTTGATCGACGACCCGCCACAGGTAGTGATGCTGGATCTGGTGCAGGAGGTGAGCGAGAGTGCTAAACCTGTCTAATGAATCACATCGAGGATGTTGCAAAAGAGCTCTTCAAGCGTTGTCATTTTGATCAAGAGATTATTATACTCTGTGTACGGTGGTACCTCTCCTACAAACTCAGCTACCGCGACCTAAGGGAAATGATGGCGGAGCGAGGAATCGCTCTCGCCCATACCACGATTATGCGATGGGTGCAGCGGTATGTCCCAATATTCGAGAGGCACTGGCAGCGGTACGCTCGACCAGTTGGTAAATCGTGGCGCGTAGACGAGACATATATCAAGATTAGAGGCAAATGGGCCTACCTTTATCGGGGTGTGGACAGAACGGGGCAGACTATTGATTTTTTCTTGAGCGAACACCGGGATATCGCTGCGGCTAAGCGATTCTTACGGCAGGCGATCGCAAGACGGGACCTCCCCAAGAAGCTTACGCTGGATGGGTATGCGGCTTCGCATGAGGCGGTAGGGGAACTCCAGAAAGAAGGGATCCTTCCGACAGAGTTCACCGTGAGAACGAACAAATATTTAAACAATCTGATTGAACAGGCCCATACACGAGTGAAACAACGGGTGAGACCGATGCTGGACTTCAAGGACTTTGCCCACGCGTCTATAACCATTATGGGTATCGAACTAGTCCACCAGATTAGGAAACAGCAATTTGATATCTCGCTTCTGTGTCCCGCTCACGCCCGAATTCCACAAGTCTGGGAGGCGGTGCTTGCTGCTTGAGCGACACCTCCATATATCTTAATTCGTCTTCAGTCTCCGATTTGCACCACAACCGAATGAGCCACCGCCGGCAAGCTGACCCAATCATAGAGACCAACCCCG
>CAZUFQ010000406.1:0-6518 GCA_964618735.1 uncultured Enterobacteriaceae bacterium | reverse complement strand
AGTTCTGGACGCATTGTTGATGTTTGGAGCCGGAAAGCGGGCCTCAGCCTCGGCGCGTTTATTTACTGTATCGCCCCAGCGCTGTACACCCAGGCGGGCTCGGTGGCAATGATGTTCGGACTGCGCTTCTTCCATGGCATCGGTATCGCTATCTATACCACGGCCGGCAGCGTCATGGCTGCGGACCTGTGTCCCCCGGCTCGACGCGCCGAAGGCATGGGTTATTATGGCATGTCTATGAATCTTGCCATGGCGTTCGGACCTGCGCTGGGAGCTTTTCTGGTCGGGCAGATCGGGTTTTCTGGTCTCTTTTGGTTGAGTTCCGGACTGTCCCTCGTAAGCCTCTTGCTCGTCCAGGTCATCAAGGAAAAAATCCACGATCGTCCCCATGATTATCAACGCCCGCCGTTGTTCAGTAAGGCCGCCCTCTTCCCAGGGTTTGTGGCCATGTGCATGACAATGACCTTTGGCGCGGTTGTCTCATTTCTGCCGTTATTTGTACAAGCACACGATCTGGGGAATCCTGGACTCTTTTTTACCGTCTACGCTATCGTTGTGGTTGCATCTCGCCCTGTTGCAGGCAGGTTAGCCGATCGATTTGGTCGAGCTCCAGTTATTGTTCCAGGAATGGCCTGTATCGTCATCGCCATGATAATCCTCGCTTATACGACATCGCAGTGGGGCCTCTTATGGTCAGCTGCGCTCCAAGGGCTGGGGTTTGGCTGTGTTCACCCAGCAGTGATGGCGCTGGTGGTGGACCGCTCCACCCAGCATGATCGCGGCCCTGCACTGGCCACGCTCATGGGCGCCTTTGATGTCGGTGTAGGATTCAGCGCTATCGGATTAGGACAGATTTTGGAACGAACAGATTTTACGACGACCTACCTCTGTGCTGCTGGAATTGCTTTCATCGGCGGGAGCGGCTTCGCTCTCGGGACATTGTGGCAACAACGCACGACGAGCCGGTAAGCTGCCAGGAGGTTGTGTTGCGGCTTTTCTTATCAGGTTGCTCTACTTTTCAGATGACTCCGTCTGCACGGAAACGAGTTGTCTCTTCAGATGAATACCCAAGTAACGAGGTCAAGACGTCATCAGTGTGTTCTCCGAGCAACGGCGGATGAGTGCGCGATGAAACTAGGGTTTCGGACAATTTGAGAGGAGAACCAACCATACGGATCTCTCCAGCGGAAGGATGAGGAACAGTCCAGACCATATCGCGCGCAATCACTTGGGGATCTGTAAAGACTTGGTCGAGCGTTTGCACGGGCCCGCAAGGGACGCCAGCCAGTGAGACTTCGTGCAACCAGAACGCAAGATCCTTTTTCCCAAAAATCTCTTGTAACGCCGTGATGAGCAACTCTCTATGTTGCACGCGAGCGGGATTCGTCGCGAAACGAACATCACGAGCCAGGTCAGGTCTTTGTAAGACTTCACATAGTTTCTGCCATTGCCCATCGTTTCCTACCGCTACACAAAAGAACCCATCTTGTGCCTGGAAAGTTTGATACGGAACGATCGTAGGATGGGCATTGCCGAACCGCTGCGGTCGTTGGCCGGAGACAAGGTAATTACTGGCCACATTAGCAAGCCAGGCAACCTGAGCGTCGAGCAAAGAAATATCAATGGCTTGTCCACGTCCAGTTTTTATGCGCGCTAGCAAAGCAGCTTGGATGGCGTTCGCAGCGAACAGTCCTGCGGTAATATCGACCACAGCAACCCCAACTTTCATGGGCTCACCGTCTGTTTCACCAGTAATACTCATAACGCCGCCACGCCCTTGGATAATGAAATCGTAACCAGGCAAATTCTTGTCAGGTCCGGTTTGGCCGTAGCCGGTAATAGAGCAGTACACAAGAGCCGGATTGACTTGCTTCAGACGATCGTAATCCAAGCCAAGCGCCGCCAATTCGCCGACTTTGAAGTTCTCAATGAAAACATCGCTCAGAGAGGCGAGTCGACGAAGAATTTCTTGACCAGCCCGAGATTTAAGATTAACAGTAATGCTTTTTTTGTTGCGATTCGCACACAGGTAATAGGCGCTTTCGCCTCCGAGAAATGGAGGTCCCCACGCGCGCGTATCATCACCCACACCCGGACGCTCAACCTTGATCACCTCGGCGCCAAGGTCACCCAGCAACATGGTGCAGTATGGTCCGGCGAGTACGCGGGAGAGGTCGAGAATGCGGACCCCTTCTAGTGGAGCAGTCATGCGGTGAGGGAAAAAAGAACGAGGCCGAAGAAGCGAAGCGGTGGACGCTCTTGGCCTCACTCTTTGCGAAAGTTACTGGCCTTTCGACTCGCCAGACGTCGAAGAGCTTGTGCTGGCTTTTCCTTTGCCGTGGTGATGTTTGCTAGCCTTCTTCTTCGCCGCCAATTGAATGGCCGCACTGTTTCCCTGAGCCCCTTCCGCTGCATAAATCATCGGAGCGAGCGCCAGGCTAGCGCTAATAAGTCCCGCCACCATCAGGGTCAATGCACGTTTCATAGCCACACCTCCAACTGTTGTTCAGGGGGGCAACCAAGGGAGCCCCCGTTTCCCTCTCTGCTCAACACTCCAGTGGAGCGACTCTTCAAAAAAGAGCGGACCCTTTTCTTTAGGGAGATTTTACATCTGATCAAGGCCTGTGGTCAAATGGCTGGCGCAAAACGGAATGGCGGGCCTCTGTCGTCGCGGCTCGGGACGGGTAGTCCGTTCGCTCTGTTCACGCTATGGCGATGGGTGCGGGCCAAAGAGTGAAGCGAACTATAGCTTTCATGAGAGATTGTGCTTCATACATTAAATCCTGCACTCGGCGCTCATTACCCTGCACTTAGGACTCACTTGAGTCCCGCTTTGCGCAACGCCGCAACATTACGCTCTACCATTGCTGGATCTGTATTAGGTGCCCGCTGCTTCATCACATCGAGAGAGAAATTGGGACTGATCCGTAGGATTTCTGTGGCTGCCGCTCGCGCCTCCTCTTCTCGCCCTGCCTCACTAGAAGCGAGGGCCAGGACAAGCTGGACATGCAGAAGATTGGGATTGTAACTGAGCAATTTCTTAAGGGTGGCGGTAGCCTCCTCATACCGCCCAGCCGAGTAATAGGCAAAACCTAACTCGAACAGGAACCTAGGATTGAGGCGGACTGCCTTCTCCGCCATCTCGAGGGCTTCTTGCGGTTTCCCAGTAAAGCCCAAGATCCTCGCCAGTAGCGCATAGCCTTCGGCAAGGTTGGGAGCGAGGGCAATAACCCGCTCGGCCTCGGCGCGGGCCTGGTCATGGTGCTTTTGCAGCAGATAGACATTGCCCAATTCGGCGTGGGCAAAGGGGAAGGAGTCATTCAGGGCGAGGGCCTTTTGTGCCGCCTCAAAGGCGCGCTCCAGCACTTGAGGGTCCTGGGTCAACTGCCAGATCCACGCCACCACATAGCTAGAAGTCAGGAAAGTGTAAGCCCATTGATAATTGGGGTCATACATGAGGGTTCGCTTAAAGGTTGCAATTGCCTCTTCGATCCGTCCCGAGAAGAAATAGCCAACGCCTAATTGGTACAAATACGAGGACGCATTCGGGCCGCGAGGATCGAGACGAAGCGCCTTCTCCGCCATCCCAATGGTTTCTTGCGGCCGCCCCGCAATGGTCAGAATCCAAGCTAATCCCACATAGCTATCCGCATAGTTGGGATCGAGGGCAATAGCCCACTTGGCTTCGGCCAGGGCCTGCTCAGGCTGATTTTTCTGCATATAGACCCGGCCTAATACCGCATGGGCATCAGGCAGAGAGTCATCTAGGACGACTGCCTTATGCGCCAACTCAAACGCCTGCTCCAGGGTCTGAGGTTCTTGACTCCACTGAAAGCCCCAATCAAGCCAGTGGGTATGCGCCAACGACGCGTACGCTCCTGCATACTGTGGGTCCAGCGCCAGAGCTTTCTCATACATCTGCCGGGCCCGGGCATTGGCCTCTTTGGTATAACGGTAAGAAAACTCTCCCCCACGCAAGAAGAACTCATAGGCTTCCAGGTTGTTAGTGGGGGAGCGCCGAAACCATACTTGTTCTTCTGGCGTGAGTTTCACTTTGAGAGCAAAGACAATTTTTTGTCTGACCTCATCTTGCACGGCAAAGAGGTCTTTCAACTCGCGGTCGTAGCTCTCCGCCCACAAATGTTCCCCAGTCGTAGCGTCAATTAGTTGGGCGATAACACGAAGCCGGTCATTGGCTTTGCGCACGCTGCCTTCCAGAACGTAGCGCACGCCTAGTTCGCGGCTAATGTCCTGAACCTTGACTCCTCTGCCTTTGTAGGCAAAGGCAGACGTACGGGCGATGACAAAGAGACTAGAGATGCGCGACAGCGATGCCGTAATCTCTTCGGTCATGCCATCGCTGAAATACTCTTGCGTCGGGTCACCGCTCAGGTTCACGAACGGCATGATGGCAATCGAGGGTTTATCGGGGAATGGCAACGCTGCTGGCGCGGCGTCAGTCCTGAGCGCTGAGTCCTGAATGCCCAGCGTCGCGTTGATGAACCGCAGCCGACTGAAGATCACTGCCTTGTTCTGTAAAGAGGTCTGCAAGGCCCACTGCCATCGAGTGAGTCGCCTACTTACGGAGGCGATGACTCAGGCTGCGACAGTGTCGCAGCCTGGCAATCTTTCCACAAATAAAAGAGGCTGGGATTCTTCCTGCTTCATCCCAGCCTACCGTTGCTGGTAGAAACGCAAAAAGGACCGTTTTTATCAGTCCCGTTTTCAACCCAGGAACTTCGTCACTGCCGTCACAAACGCTTCAGGCTGTTCGTACGGCGGCATATGGCCAGCCTTTTCGATGAGCGTGAGTTCGGCCTGCGGAATTGCTTTTTTCCAGTAGTCAGCGTAGACAGGCAGTATTAACTTGTCGCTTTTTCCCCATACTAATAAAGTTGGCGCCGTCAGGCGGTAGAGCCGCTTCGACAAGCGACGGTTCGGCACAGGGAACAGAATTTTTCCCGCCATGCTCAGCCGCCTGGAGTTAGCAATGTAAAATTCCGCGAGCGCGTCAATATTTTTCAGATCGAGACCGCCAGTGAGAAGGGCCTCCCCTTGCGCTCGGTCGTGGAACAAGTACTGAGCAAACTCGTGGGGTAAGAATGAAAACACATCGGGAATCGGATGTTCATCAATCCACAGCCCCGCTGGCGCAACGAGCACAAGCTTAGCGAGGTCGTTCGGCGCAATACAGGCCATCTCGGCAGCGATCATACCGCCCATCGAGTGCCCCATGAGATGCGGCTTGGTGAGCCCCAACTCTGTCACCACGTCCCAACCATGCAAGGCGAAATCCAGCATGTCTTCGAGCAGCTCTTCGCCGGTCGATTCGCCAAACGCAGGCAACTCAGGCGCGAACACATGGTAACGTTCCGCCAGGTGATCTAGAAATGGATTCTCGGCAAAGAGCCCGCCGGCGCCATGAAAAAAGACTAGGGGCGCGCCGCTGCCGCCTTCAAAGACACGAATCTTCGCGCCGCGCTTGGTCTCTATCTTTCTCACCATCATAACGGGATCCTCCCGTCTCGACGCGCTTGCTCAATATTTTTCTCCGGCTCCAAGCGGGTCTCCATCGGCTTGCACCACCAGCGATTATCATCGTTCCATTCCGGCCACATGTCGCGGAGGTGGGGCATAACTTTTTCTGCAAAGAGTTTACTTGAGTACCGAGTTTTCCAGTCCGGCATGTTGCCGACATGAAGGAGGCAGAAGATGTGTCCGACATGCAGACCTTTGATGAGGTCTTCCATCCGCTGACGCACGGTCTCTGGGCTGCCAGCGATCACGTAGCCTTCGTCAACGAGTTGTTTCCAGGTTAGGGTTGGGAAGAGCTTCTGCACATCTTCACTGAGGGCGGTCGTCACGCTCGCCTGTAATGTCTTGACTGTGCGATAGCCCGGCGCGTCAGCAAATCCGCCATAGATGTGCAAGCAGCGATTATAAAAATAGCTAACATGTTCAGCATAGAGCTTTTCAGCTTCCGCGTCGGTCTCCGCTACGCAGATGGTTTGCGCAAATGCACCGCGATAGGGAGATTCATCTTTCTTCCGTTTGGCTACCTGGTCCCAATAGCCGTCGAGCAGCTTTTTCCCACGCAGATACCCAGTGAATGACAGATAGGAATAGTTGTAGTCGTTATCAAGGCAAAAGTCCCAGGTCTCAATCGAACCGCCGCCCGGCACCCATACCGGTGGGTGCGGCTGTTGCAAGGGTTGTGGCCGCAGGTTGACATAGCGGATTTTGTTGTAACGACCATTGAAAGTGAAAGGCTCAGGGGTAGTCCATGCCTTCATGATCAGGTCATGAGCCTCATAGTACTTTTCGCGCAACGTGGCAGGCACTTCACCATAAGCGAAGTTGGTATCCATCGAACTGCCGACCGGGAAGCCGGCCACTAATCGGCCGCCGGAGATGCAGTCGAGCATGGCAAATTCCTCGGCGACCCGGATCGGCGGATGGTAAAGCGCCAAGCTGTTGCCCAGGACAACCAGATTCGCGCGCGCTGTGCGCCGGGCCAA
>CAZUFQ010000405.1:0-6537 GCA_964618735.1 uncultured Enterobacteriaceae bacterium | reverse complement strand
CTTGGGGGAGAAACCCGCGGAGAAACTGGATGGCGTGAAACACGGGTGAGGCGTGAGGTTTAATAGATACTCGATCCCCGGCGCGGAGAAAGGAGAAATACAAAGCCGTGAGGAGCGTGAGGACTGAGGAGGAGCTGGCCTCATGACCGCCGATCTTGACGCCGTCGGGATTCGGTCGAATAAAGTTGGCGTAATGCACCATATAGGTCGACAGCCACAGCACCCGCCGCTGGATGCGGTCGAGTATATCGAGGTCATAGGCGTCCCACTGCTGCACGTGGATTCCTTCCTCCCGGTCCGGTTGCACGGCAGACGGCATGATGTCCTCCTCTGTTACGGCTTGGTTTAGGGCGCGACCTTCAGCCAGGTAAACACACGCCGCAAATCGCTTTTAGATGAACAGCATTGACAGCGCCCGGCACAGAGCGCCGTGAGCTATTAATGACTCGCTTCCCTCAGTCGGTCGCGGATTATGGTGTACAGTTTGACCTGCATCTCCAGATGCGCCTCTAGAAGTCCGCGGATCTCCTCGCCTGAGATCTCTAACAGCAAACAATTCTCCCTGGCTAGCACAGTTGCTGATCTCGGCCTTCGCTCCAAGACGGCCATCTCTCCGAAGATTTCACCGGCGTGTAAGATGGCAAGCGGAAAGGATGGTCCCGCAGTCCCCCCCAACGTGACCTGAACGGATCCTGAGTGAATGAGAAAAACTGAGTCGCCGACTTCACCTCCTCTGAGAATGACAGCGCCTTGAGGGTACACTCGTTCTTGCGAGACCTCGTCGCGGAGAAGACTCGCAATTTCGCTCTCGTTGAGACTCGAAAAAATGGGATGACTTTGCAAAAGGTTTTGCCAATTGACGGATTTCATGGGCTCTCTCCGTTGCGTCACGAGCATATCATCCCTGAGCGATTGATTCACCATCTCTTCGCCGTTTGCTGCATAATTCGCGAAAATTTAACGGCTGACCCTGAGGGTTGCTCTAAACGGTTTGAGAAGAAGACGACAGTGTTTCGCACTGAAGTGAAGCGCGCAGTACAGATGCTTTCCGAAAAGTCAAAAGTTTAGACTTGATCCCATTTATGAGGCAAGTGAGACAATCGATAGTGGTCATCAGTCAAACGCCTCCTTCGCTCTTGTCCGTGGTGCGCCAATGACGTATATTAGCGTATGCTCATTGTCGAAACTGCGGTATTTACGAGACGCATCCAGGCGTTGATTTCAGATGAGCAATACCGACTCCTCCAACTGCAACTCGTCGCTCAATCTGATGTGGGCAAGGTGATCCCGCAAAGCGGTGGGCTGCGAAAATTACGCTGGTCCCTCAGCGGACAAGGAAAGCGTGGAGGTATTCGGGTCATTTATTATTGGTCAGCCTCCCGAGAGACCATTCTGATGCTGTTCGTCTACGCCAAAAATGAGCAAGATGACCTGACCAGACAACAACTGAAGACGTTGAGGAAAATCATCGAAGAGGAATACCGATGAAAAAAGAACTGTTCGAAGAACTGCTTGAGAGTGTTCGGCAGGGCGGAGCAATCATGCGAGGGGAGAGAAAACCCTCACGGGTCTTTGAGTTTTCCGAGCCCGATGTCCGAGCCGTCCGTGCACACTACGGGCTCTCGCAGGAGAAGTTTGCTAGCTTGATGGGAATCAGCGTAGGAACACTGCGGAATTGGGAGCAAGGACGGCGTAGACCGGAGGGGCCGGCACGCATTCTGTTGCGTGTGGCTGCGAAGCATCCCGAAGCAGTACTTGATGTGGTCAGTAAGAGAAAGCTGAAGCAGAGCGCCTAATCACCACGTGCGACCGATGCAGAAGTTGCCTTGCAACAGTGGATACAAAAAGGAAAAAAAGTGACAGGATTATTCGCACTGGTCCCTTCAAAGGGAAGCGAGCTAGCAAAGCATGAGCAAGAAAAACCAGAGACACATTGAACCGGATTATCAAGCGTAAAAAATACAACAGAGACGGGTACAAGTCTCCACTAACAACGAAGCTCTTTAGTCAGACGACGGATCAACAGACACTGAATAGAATAAAGGAGATTGTGAGATGGAGATATTGTAACTAAGCATCCTAGGGTTCACATAAGATACGCCCTTATGTTGGTTGGTCTTTATCCGGCCCTTGCTGTTCCAAAAGTTTGACTTCACGTTGATCAAGGAGAAATTGCTGCCGAGCAGGCTGTTGTATATCTGCAATTTCCTTTGGCGCTGCGCCATTTTGGATCAGGTTTTTCATTTCACTGAGGAGGGAATACTCCAGTGCTCTTCCACCCTCTTCATCCAAAAGTCCCTTTTTGACATTCTCACGTATGGTTTGGACGGCGTCGAGGCCATTTTTGACCGATTCGACCTTCTAGTTAAATTCTTGATATGGACTAAACCAAATCTGT
Organism: uncultured Enterobacteriaceae bacterium; assembly: GCA_964618735.1. Lineage (GTDB taxonomy): Bacteria > Desulfobacterota > Binatia > Bin18 > Bin18 > SYOC01. The sequence goes on along the minus strand of CAZUFQ010000405.1, from coordinate 4,139 downwards.
CGCCAGTATTCAGAGAAAAAACGTTTGGCGAACTCGATCACCTTCAGCTTGCTGACAAAGGCGATAAGAACATTGCTGCCAGAGTCTACAAAAGCGATCCTTAGACGAGCGTCCTTTTCGGCAAGAATCCTTACGATAGCATCATGGAGCTTGTGGAAAGAATCGAGAATAAATGTGAAGCGATCTGGTTCAATGCCCTTGCCATTATAGTCGATGATTTCGAGTTCCAGAGAATCTTCTCCACGAAGAACAGTAAGATTTCTAGGGATCAGGATGAAGCGATCGAGGGTTTTCCAATGATTTTGCAGATCGCGCAAAGATAGAATAAACTCCCGAAAAACCCACGAATCATCAATTTCTTTTGTCTTGTAGGCTGAATTAATGATAGCAATCAGTTTTGAGAGATTGTTTGCGCCGTAGAGAGAATTCAACCCTAGTGACTCAATCAACTCCTTTTTCTGCCGATCTTGAAGAAGCAGCGAGTAGCCCGACCTTGATTCAAAGATAAGATCTAAAAAATGCTGTTTTTCAACAGGGTCTATTGGCTCGGGTTCAAAACTCCTACTATAAGGTTAAAGAAAAATCCACCAAAGCGTCAACTTTCAGTTGGTCGATGATTTCCCTTAGATGTTTAATTAAATTCGCTGCTTGCATGGTGTGTTTTTGCCCTCTCTAGCTGAGCAAGGTATGGTTTCCGTCTCTTTTCACCTGTCCGCCAAAGCCCTTGTGTGAGGATGAGGATATCCTGTCCCCTAACACCTCTTCGATGATAGACCAAGGTCGGGGTGAGGTAAAAAGGGATCAGGTCTTGAATTGTGAATTCCTTTTTTCATTGTAAATATTATTTCAAGGCCTGGCTCCCTCACTCAAAGCGTTTCAAGTCTTACTAGTTAAACTTGTAGATACATTCACGTCGATTAAGAACTGCGCTCGTATCAACGCCCACGGTAGACGGGCAGGCGATGCTCAAGGAACGCACGAAGAGATTCCTGGAGATCTTCTGATTGCTGGAGTTCACGTGCGTAGTGCTGCGCGCGTTCGGTTATGTCTTGTGGAGCGGGCCTTCGACTAAGTGTCCGCAGCAGCCGAAGGTTATAATCCACGGCCAACGGTGGACGCCGCACAATCTCTGTCGCAAATTCCATCGCCGTCTTTAACAGGCGTTCGGGCTCCGCCAGCCGATTGATAAACCCCACCTGGTACAACCGCTCGGCCGATACTCTGCCACCCGCAGCCAGTTCGGCCGCGATGGCGTAGGGCAAGTTTTCGCGGAGCAAGACCAGATCGTAGCCGGCCACGACGCCATGCGCGACCTCGGTAATCTCAAACACCGCAGACGGTACGGCAATGCGAAAGTCCGCATACGACGCGAAGAAGAACCCACCCCCAAATGCATAGCCGTTGACCGCGGCGATGGTAGGCTTTTCAAGCTCTTGATGCCAAAAGGGGTCGCGAATGGGGATCTGCGGCACCCCCAATCCCTGCTCACCACTGGCAAAGCGTTCTTTAATGTCCATTCCCGAACAGAATGTGTTGTCCGTGCCAGTGAGAATGGCAATCCGCGCGTCGTTATCAGCCGCGAAGCGCTGCCAGCTTTCGGCCAGTCCCAACATGAGGTCCCGGCTCATCGCGTTGCGACGCTCAGGTCGGTTCATGGTAATGATAACGATAGGCCCACGTTTCTCGTATTCGACGACTGCCATGGCCTCCTCCTTACTGGTGCTGAGACTGGAGAGCTGGAACGTTAACACCCGCATGATGTTGCGGCAAGAGAAACCGGCAAGGAGATAGAGTAGACTTAGAGGGTGTTGCAGGGCAATGCGGTTTGACACCGGCGCAAGGCTACCACAGCAAGCCGCTGCCTAGCTTATTCACTGTTTGAAGACTCTGAGTTGAAAGGGCACGTAGCGCCGGATTGTATCGAAGTGACCATCCGCTGTAAGAAAAACGGCTCCAGTGTAGCGGGCGGTCAAGGCTAAGAGACAATCATTCTGCAGTCGGGCAAGCCCTATTTCCTCATGATCAGGAAAAATCTTAGGCAGTAAGCGGCCAGTATCATACCAACAGCGTGGCCATGAAGGCGGGTCTAGAGGTAAGAGCTGCCGGACTAACGTCTCGACTTTGCGTCTACCATTGTCAGTTACGCCTCGTGACAGTTCACTCGCAACGACCGGAGAAAGCCGCACGGGAAGGAGATTGATTTCTTGTAGGACGAGGTCTAACGATAGTACGCCAGACAGCAGCGGAATATGGATGCTGGTGTCAAAGAAGGCGATCATTGATTTCGGAAGGTTTAAGGGCGCCTGCGGTATCTCGGAGAACCTGATGTGAGCGTAGCCGTTCCTCTTCTTCGGCGAGGAGGGTATTGATGAGATCGGATTGAGTTTTGGCTTTGCGCGCCCGCATCAGTTTGCGCAGGCGGGCTTCGGGAATGCGCACCGTGAGCGCCTTGCTACGCGCCATAAAGCACCTCATGTATGACGTTACAAACTTTGTGTCATACGTACCACTGTTGCACGGGCAGAACAACACCGCACGGAATTTTTGGGGCTGCATCGCTTAGGGCGCCGGCTTTCGTTGCAAACTTGCGTAGTTTTCGTTTACCAATTGAAGCAGTTCTGGGCGGTCGTTTTGGAACAACGACCACCCCAACCACGCCGTACTTCAGTTGCCGAGCGCTATCCGATAGAGCTTCGCGGCGTTCTGGCACACGATCTTGTCTCTCGTCTGTTCCGAGAGTCCCGCGAACTGACCTTCTATCACTTTCCGTGAATGCGGCCAGGTGCAGTCCGTGTGCGGGAAATCAGACGCCCACATATAATTCTCTTCCCCAAAAAACTGGCTCGTCATGGGGCCAATCGGGTCATCTTGAAACGTCACCATGACCTGGCGACGGATATACACGCTGGGCTTCAGCGGTAAGGGCTCATCCGACATCGTGTTGAATTTCTCATAGGCATGGTCCAGCCGGTAGAGATAATGTGGAAACCAGCCGCTGTCGTTTTCCGCGGACACTAACCATAGCTTCGGAAAACGTTCCAGCACGCCGCCGAAGATGATGTCAGTGAAGGAGCGCTGAATCTCATGAATGCCATTGACGTAGTTCCGCGTCATGAACGGCGGCCGCTTGCCGGTGGGCGACGTTTTTATGCGATCGCCGCCGACACCGCCACCCTTGCCAGTGCCAATATGCAACGATAACGGCAGCTGCGCCTCCTCGGCCACTTTCCACAAGGGGTCATATTCATTCGTCCAGAAGGGGCGCTCCGGCGGCGGCGACCCCCAGATTTGCGCGCCCTTCATCCCCAGCTTGGCGCAACGTTCCAACTCTTTCACGCCTGCGTCCAAATCTTCGAGCGACACCAACGCAATGCCGTGAAAGCGCGTGGGATTGTGCGAGCAAAACTCTGCGACCCAATCGTTGTAGGCCTTGAAGCACGCCCGTTGCAGGTCCGCATCGGGCAACCGAAAGAGCGGCATACCGAAGGTGGTGTAGAGCACCTCTGCGCCGACCCCGTCGATATCTTGGTCCTTGACGCGCTCAACCGGGTCCCAACCGCTTGGACGCGCGGCGGCAAAGTTGCCCTTTTTGAAGTATTCACCGAGTTCCTTGCCGCTGCGGCCGGCGGCAAACCCTAATGACACTCGGGACGGTTGAATGCCGGGCGCGACAAAGAAGCTGCCTTTTTCATTCTCTTCGACATGTGGGGCCTGATCCCGGTACTGCTTATCTAGACGCTCAGTCCACAGATTTGGCGGTTCGATCATATGAGAATCGGCAGAAATGACGGTATAGTTTGACATGCTGATTCCTCCTCGATTTTGTAGTGCTAAATTCCTATCAGTCCTCTGTAGTTCGGAAAAGTGATGGACGCAAGGCTATATCGCCCATTTCACCCATTTACCCGATCGTTTCCGGAGTGATCTACTCGTGTGTTGCGTCTGGCCGCAGGCTCGCGTAATACTCATTTACTGATTGAAGCAATTCCGGGCGGTCGCTTTGGAATAACGATCTGCCCAACCGTTCCGCGAGATAGGACGCTAGATAGCCGGCAAAGAGATGGTAGAGCAACGGAGAAAATTCCTCGCGCACTTCGCCGTGCACAGGTAACACGATGTGAGCATGACGAGTTACCTCG
>CAZUFQ010000404.1:0-6538 GCA_964618735.1 uncultured Enterobacteriaceae bacterium | reverse complement strand
GGCAATCAAGGATACTACCTCTTGACAGCCTGTTTAGTGTTTGGACGTGCGGGCTTACCGGATCGAGCCATCAATGCTGGACAACAAGAACGCACGTCATTTGTGGTGCGCCGCTTCCTTCCTCCCGGTGATCCTGACAATAAGACAGATTTACCCATGTTCGATCCTCTGGTGTGGGAAGAATACGCCTTTGTAACCGGACCTGGGGGAACTGGCTGGCAAAAAGTTCCGAAGACAAACGCGGAACCTGTCTTGATGCCGAATGAAGAACAGCTGCCGCTGTTCGCCGTGAATTTTACCGAAGATGACGGCCGCAAGCGACGACTGCTGGCCGGGTTAGTACCTGTGGGGAAAAAGGAAGCGTATATGGGCGCGCCGCGACGTCAGGGTGAGAACGAACCGCCGCCTCCCGGTCCTCCTCCCAAGACAGTTGATCCGCGCATGATGCTGGTCTGGCTCCATGTCACCGAACCGTGGAAGCGTTTGCTGGAAAACGCACAGTCACGAGGAGTGATGCAGCGAACCAAGTTGCCATTGGACCCGTCCTCACCGTCAAAAGATGAGCCGATGTCACACGATCTAACTGCGCTTGCGAGTTCAGTGAAAGCTTCGCGGGAGCAGATCCAAACGGTCTCGTGGTATGTGCTGCTCGACTTCGCGAAGTTCATCGAACAATACATGGCAAACGTCTGGCAGCAGCTGATCGGGCAAACTCCACAGCCATCGCTCTCTGCTGACCAACTTGCTCTGGTGCAAGCTTTAACGAGCACTATCCTGGACGCCGGATTGAGTGTGGCCCTTCAGAATGATGTACCTTCTGTACCTTCCGGAACGCATATTGTGGGATCACTCAAAGACGCACTGCTTGCTGTCCGGGGAAGGTCGTTAGCCGACTCACGCTCAGCGGACACTATCGAGAACGGTCTTGAGCGGGTGGCGCAATCCTATGATCGCACCGCTCCTGCTGCCGATTGGCCAACCTTTCTCTTTCCTCTGGCGGATTCCGTTCTACCTGCGCCTTTGCCTCCGGCGCCGCAAGGCGTCAGCGACGACCCGACCAAGCTTCCTGATCAATTAGCCCGGATCGATCATCTTGCCGAATTGATCGAGAAAGCGTTGCCGTCACAAACTACCGCCGTGGTTCCTGCGAACCCGCTGGCGGCACAGCCGGTGCTGGACACGCGGGACGGCTGGTTTGTTCTCCGTTGCGTATTCGAGCGTCCCCTGTGCGGCCCGCTTGATCCGCCTATCGTCAGCGAACCGACGGCGCCGTTCCAGTTCGCGGGGTTTTTCGACCCAGATGCGCCGGCTCGTCCGATTCGTATTGCGTTACCGGTAGACACGTCGCCGGCTGGCTTACGCAAGTTCGACAAGAACACTGCGTTCATGATTTCTGACATGCTGTGCGGGCAAATCGATCGGATCAAGGCGCTCAGTTTGGGAGATCTGGTGCGTTCAGTGTTGCCCTGGCCTCTTCATAAAGACCTGTCCGTGCCGGACAAAGGTCCGTGCACCGCGCCGAGTGATCCAAGTCTACAAGTGGGGATGATCTGTTCATTCTCCATTCCGATCATCACAATATGTGCACTCTTGTTGCTGATGATTATTGTCAGTTTACTCGACATTATCTTTCGTTGGATACCATACTTTTTCATCTGTTTCCCCTTACCGGGGTTTAGGGCGAAGAAAAGTGGATAAAGGACTTATTCTTGGTCGCGGGATCAGTTTCCCGCCGCGTATTGTTGACGGCAAAGTCGCCTGGTCGGAAGGCGAGGTGAACGTGCGTGAGGCGATACGCATCATTTTGCTGACTGAGCTGCGCGAACGCTTACGGCTGCCGGAATTTGGCGGTGGGCTCAAGCCGTTCCTCTTCGAGCCCAACACCGTCACGACGCGTCAGTTGATACAGGATCGCATTAGCAAAGCGCTCGCGCAGTGGGAGCCGCGCATCGCTGTGGAATCCGTGAGCGTTGAGCCGGATGCATCGGAACGACAAGCCGCAATCGCAACGATCACGTATCGTTTGGTGGCGACGCAAACGCGCGAACGGGTGAATCTCAGTGTGACGCTGACGGGGTAGGGGAGCAACATGCCGTTACAGATTCCAACATTGGATGACCGCCGTTACCCAGAACTGCTTGATGAGGCGCTACGGCGCATTCCGGTTCACAATCCAGAATGGACGAACTTCAACGCCAGTGACCCTGGCGTCACGTTGATCGAGCTCTTCGCTTTCCTCACTGAGAATCTGCTCTACCGCAGCAACCAGATTCCTGAGCGCAATCGGCGCAAGTTCCTCTCTTTGCTGAACGTGCCCCTCCAACCTGCTTCTTCTGCGCAAGGGTTAGTGACGTTTGCCAATGAGCGTGGACCCTTGCGGACTATCACGCTCAATCACGATCTGGAGGTGCGGGCTGGACAAGTCCCGTTTCGCACTGAAGAGGGGCTCGACGTATTACCAGTCGAAGCGCGTGTCTATTATAAGCGGACGCTGGTCAACCCTGACACTAAGCTCACCGACTATTACAAACTGCTGTACGCTTCGTTTAAAGGTCAACCCACGCCTGATGATGTAAATCTGCAGCTCTATGAGACCGTTCCATTGGAGACGAAGTTCACGAACGGCGTTGCGCCGAGTCAAGAAACGGTTGACCGCTCGTTGTGGATCGCCTTGTTCGTGCGGGCGGGCGACAAACCGGTAGACAATAGTGAGAAGGCGGCTGAGGACCTCCGTAACACGGTGCGTGAAGCCATTGCTGGGAAGACCATCAGTTTAGGCATCGTCCCAGTATTGGACGATGCGGACAATCATCTTTCACCAACAGGTATTGCCAATCCGCAAGGCGAGCCGCTGTTGCAGTACGAGATCCCCAGCGTCCCCGCGGACGGGGCATTACCTACTGACCCGCGGCAACGTACTCCCAGCTATAAATTACTCGATGCCAGCGCGCCGACTGATGTCTTGGCGGGACCTGGCGTGGTGGAAATTACCCTCCCGCCGGCGACGGAATTGCGATTGTGGAGCAACCTCGATCCGCTTGAGTCTGGCGTTGGCGAGTTTCCCCCTGCGCTGGAGGATACGGCCCTGGAGAATCGCCTCATTACCTGGATGCGGATTCGCGCCTCAGCAACCGTACGCGCGAGAATCCTTTGGGTGGGCATTAACACCGTGTTCGTCACGCAACGCGCGCACGTGGCTAACGAGCTGTTGCCAAACGGCACGGGCGCGCCGGATCAGAGTGCTATTCTGTCACGATCGCCGATCGTCCCAGAATCTGTGAGCTTGACGGTGACTACAGTGAACGGTGAAACCACAGAGTGGCAGGAAATCGACGATCTCCTGAGCGCTGGTCCTGAGGTGCAAGTAGAAGATCCCAGCCAACCGCCAGGCATACGGAAGCTGGACACTCGACCGAACGCGGTGTTCACGGTGGACCCGGAGTCCGGTGAGATCAAGTTTGGCGACGGCTTTCACGGTAGACGTCCCCCCTCGGGCGCCGTTCTGCGCGCCAGCTACGACTATGGGGTGGGGGCCGCGGGCAACGTGGGAGCAGGCGCTATTACAAATAGTCCGACCTTACCCGCTGATTTTACCGTGTCGAATCCCGTGCGCACCTGGAACGGCGCCGAGGCGGAAAGCGTCAACGAAGGAGAGAAACAAATCTCGCGATATTTGCAGCATCGTGATCGGCTCGTTTCCGCTGCTGATTTCGAGACGATTACGATGCGTACGCCTGGCGTCGATATTGGTCGCGTAGAGGTTCTTCCCGCCTTTAATCCAGAGCTGGCCCCGAGCGAACCCGGCGATGCGCCTGGCTCTGTCACGCTCTTGATCATTCCGCGCTACGATCCCCAGCAACCCGATGCGCCGATGCCGGACCGTTTGTTTCTCGATACGATTTGTCAATATCTCGATCCCCGCCGGCTCGTCACGACGGAAGTATTCTTGCGGGGGCCGGTGTACAAACAAATTTGGGTGTCGGTCGGCATTAACGTCGTTGCCGGCGCTGCGATTGCAGAAGTACGTGAAGCTGTGAAAGCAGCGCTCCTGCAATTTCTTGCGCCTTTAAACCCGGCAAGTATTGGCGCGTTGGAAGATCAGGCGACACCGTTAAACACTCCACAATATGCCGATGAGCGCAAAGGTTGGCCGTTGCGTAAGCCAGTGACCGACCGTGAACTCCTGGCGGTCGCCAGCCGCGTGAGCGGCGTATTATTTGTCAATGACGTGAAGATTGCTGAAGGTACAAAACCCGCAATAGCGCAGATTCCTATGAACGGCTTGGAGCTTCCGCGCGTCGCAGGCGTCTCCGTTGGCATTGGCGACCCGTTGGATTTGGATCAACTGCGTGGACAAGGCATTGGGACGGGAACGGGCGGCACAGGCGCGCCGCCCACACTCGTGCCCGTGCCGGTCATACCAGAAGAGTGTTGATATCGTGGACGCTAACGGAACCCGTTTCCATCTATTATTGGGCCAAGACGATTGGGGCTCCTGCACCGTCGACCAGACGCCTTTGCGCGAGTTGTGGGACGCTTCTCCGCCTCGCGCCGAAGACAGCCCTCTAGCCTGGCGTGCGGAACGGGCTGAATTGACCTTGCAATCGCGGCTGTTTCGTTTCCCTGCCGCTCCCAAGGACATCGCGCCGACAATCGCTCAGCGACGCGGCGCGGGTCGCGACCGCTATGGCAACTGGTACTGGATAGATGAAACGAGCCGTAAGATCCGCGTGCAATCGTCTGGTTCTCAGGCGACCTCGCACTTCTGGTCAGTGGGAGATAAGACGGTGTGTGAAGCGCCGCCGAGCCCCGGTGAGTTTCATCCACAAAAAGCGGAGGTCTCGGCAGCCCCGGTCCTGTTGAGCGGCTTGGCGGTGACCGAGGATCATTATCTGGTCGTTGGTGTTACGGAGCCTGCTGGGTTGCTGATCTTCGATTTGCACGCCGGCGGCGCGCCGCGACAACTCTTGTGGCCAGCGAAGGTTGATTTCACGCCGTTTGATATGGCTCCACGACCGGGCGGCGGTGTGTGGATACTCGATCGCGTGCACCGTTGTTACTGGGAACTCGATCGTCATTTCCAGGTCATCAATCCTCTGGGCGATGAGACGCTCTTGACCGACGCCCAAACGGCGGACTTTCAGCCCGTGGATCAAAGCCGCGTACGCGGCGAACCGCGAACAACGTTTCCGTCGAGTCTCTCGCTGTATGCCGCTTCTCCGCTTACCGCGGACGATCCTGTAGCGCTCGAAGCGCTGCCGGATGGAACAGTGTTGATTCTCGACAACAGCGCTCCCGATTTTTCCTTCGTGCAGCGCTATCGTCTCACTCAGCAGCTTGGCCAGCCGGTGTCCACCAACGTTGTGCTTGACATCATTGAGGAAGAGCAGCAGGCAGGTTTTCATCTAGTTGGGCACGACTTTGCGTTCGTGCCTGAGTATGATGGACCAGACGGGAAGGTCCCTGATCGTCTCTATATTGTTGCATCTGACGGCAATCAATCGTTCTCCTTCGATCTCACGCGAGACGGCGAACAGCTTGTGATGACGCCCATCCCCGCTTATTTCCCTATGCGTCTTTTTGGTGGAAAAGCCTTGGTCGCGGCGGATACCTCGCCCTACTATGACTTTGGCGACGGATGGGTGCCGTTGGCGGAACAACGCCGTCCTCGCTATATCGAGGAAGCTACGTTGGAAACTCCCTCGTTCGACAGCGGTGAACCGGACTGTGTGTGGCATCGGCTCATGCTCGACGCCTGTATTCCGCCGGAGACGCACGTGCAGGTGTGGAGCCGGGCTGCGAACCTGATAGCTGAGTTGGAGAATGTTGCGTGGCAAGCCGAGCCGCTGCTGTACCTGCGTGGCGATGGGTTAGAGCTGCCGTTCGTGCGCGGCCTTGCCTACACCCCAGCGCAAACAGCAAAGAAACGCGCCGATGGTCGTGGGACATGGGAGTTGCTCTTGCAACAGGCGCGCGGAAGATTTTTGCAACTTCGCCTTGACCTCAGCGGCAATGAGCGGTCCACACCGCGTCTACGAGCGTTACGCCTGTACTATCCGCGATTTTCCTATCTTGCCCACTATCTCCCCTCATTGTATCGCGACGACGATAATTCGGCGTCCTTCCTCGATCGATTTCTTGCCAACCTTGAAGGGTTGTACACGACGCTCGAGGACAAAATCGCCGCCGTGCAGGTGTTGTTCGATTTACGCAGCGCGCCAGCGCATGTTTTGGATTGGTTGGCGAGCTGGTTTGGCGTCGCGCTCGATCCCGTGTGGGATGACTGTAAACGTCGCTTGTTCCTGACTCATGCTATGGAGTTCTTTCAGTATCGCGGCACGATGCGCGGCCTGGTGATGGCGTTGCGGCTGGCGTTAGAAGAGTGCCCGGACGCTACGATCTTTACTGATCCTTTTCGTCCGCGCTCGCGCGCCGGAGCGGTACGGATCGTGGAGAAATATCGTACGCGCTCCACCCCTGGCGTCCTGTTGGGGGACCCTACTGACCAGAGCGGGTTGCGAGAAGCAGCGACCACAGT
>CAZUFQ010000403.1:0-6539 GCA_964618735.1 uncultured Enterobacteriaceae bacterium | reverse complement strand
GCCTGCTTCGCCCCAATTCCAAATGAGGGAGGACGCGGACCGATCCATGGGCTTCCGAGGCGGGCAAATACCCGTTCGCGTTCGGATCGGAAGCGACGTAGCGCCGGACCGCCTCCGTCGAGGCGAGTGTCGCGGGCGGCAGCACCCCAGAGAAGTACTGGCGATTCCAGTACTCTGCGAGTCGCGTTTCCGTCTGATTGAGCACTGCTTGGGCGAAGTGCGCACGCAGCGGCGCCTCTGAGGGCAGATTCAGCGGGACGATGGTGGAACCGTCGTCCCAAAATCGCTTTCGGCGCAGATAAATCTGGGCGAGATCTTCGATCGAGAGTGTGGCGCGGCGCTCAGGGTGAACGATGACGGCCATGCGGACCTCTTGACCGGCGATGCTCGACGGGGCGAGGATAGTGAGTGTAAGCGCTATCGCTAGGAGCCGCGTGACCATAGCCGCTCAGAAGAGAATTGAAAATGACATGTACAAGCCGGGTTCAGCGCGTTTATCACGATGATCGGCAATGAGATAATCGGCTTTGAGACGGAGGTAGGGGACTGGGACCCAGGCAATTCCTAAGTCAAAAAGGTTGACATCGCGCCCCGCATCCGGCGGCGCGAATCGCTCGTAACGCCCCACGAGGTACAGCGTGCGCACCGTCTCCACAACCGTTTGCGCGTACAGTCCCCACAACGTCCCATCCTCACGACTGCCCTCACCAAACAGCGCCTCACCGCTCACCTCGACACGTTGGTGCGGCTGCCACAGTACGTCAACGCCCCCGAGATGGTTCCAGCGCCCCTTGCGTGGCTCTGAGGCGAAGTATGACGCTCCCAGTGTCCAGCCTTTCAGGCTCGCCCATTCCAGGTGTGCTCCAGCGTTGCGCTTGGCTGGGTGCTCATCCGGAGGAACGTTGAGCGGACCTAAAAACGTCCCGTACAGCGAGTACGACAGTGCTTCGCCAGATGGAAACACCGACCCGTGCAACATCGCCCCTGTCGCCGTCTTGTCAAAAACCTCCTCAACGATTAACGGATCAGAGGTCGTCCAAAGAAGCGGCTCAATCCGTATCGTATTCCACCGTCCGATGGGGGTCAGGAACTTGCCAAAGCGCACCTTCAGCGTATCGCTGGCTCCAAAGTCCAAATACAATCGCTTAATCTCGACCTTCGGATCTGCATGCACTCCTTCATGGTCGCTCTCCAGCAGCGCGAGTTGTCCGACTTCCAATTCCGTAAACAGATGGAGATATGGGGTGGGGTCAATGAAGGCCAGGAAGTTGATCGAATCTATGCCCCCACTACTTCGGTCTCCCTCCACGCGCTCTATCTCTGACGTCGCGAACCCTCCGACTACGAGCCCGGTGTCTCCTACTCGTAAACCTCGACCAGCCTGGTACGAGAGCCGCCCCAGAGGAGTGTTAGCGCCGAAGGTTTCTTCTGGCTTGGCGTCATCGACGCCGGAGACTACATCCTGTGCAGGGTCCGCCCAAACGACAGGCGAGGTGAGTGACACAAAGAGGAAGATTAGGATAGAAGTAACAACAAGCCGTACTTGGGAAGGAAGGGACGAATTCGTGCAGGTGCAAGTGCGGCGCTGCATGCAACGGTTATTAAAGGAATAGACAGATGGAGTCAAATCACCAACTGTCGCTCTCGAAGGAATGGCCGTCCGCCGCCGATGTGACTCGTAGCGACATGCCGCTTGCTCTTGAGGGCCTGCGCGCAAAAGGAACTGGCGGCCTGTTGAGCACGGGTCGCTTTCAGGTTTTCTCGCTGCGCACCAAACTTCTCCTCTTCGCTTCAGCGCTCGTGCTGATTCCTGGGGGCATCTATGGGGCAATCACACTCTCAAGCAGCCGTGCAGCCTTGGCTCAAGTCGTCGGGCGACAGCTCATCCAGGAAGCTCGCAATGGGGCCGACCGTCTCGCGACGACCCTGCGTTCAGAACGAGAACGCCTGGCCTCGTTCGCTGCACAAGATGTGATGCGTGAGATTCGTATTGCCGACTTCGACAAACGCATCTCCTCGTTTCTTACGTCCGTCAAGCGTGGTAGCCCAGCCTATATGGACCTCCTTGTACTCGATCGTACGGGCCAAGTCGTAGCTTCAAGCAGTCCTTCCTGGATTGGCAAGAGCGAAAAGGAAATACCTGGAGGTCCAGATTCCGGAGATATGATTGAGGGCCCGTTCCCAGCGACCAATACCGGCGGACCACTGCTCCGCTTTACGATTCCGGCGCCAGACCCCGACACACACCAGACCATCCTTGGACGCCTGGTAGCGCTTTTTGATTGGGAACGAGGAACAGACGTGCTCGCTCGGATGCGCGAGAACCTCGCGTCAGTGGGTCTGAACGCTGACGTCCTCATTCTTGACGCTCACGGCGTTGTAATTGGCGGTGTTGCTCGGCCAGGAGGACCCTGGCAACCCGGTCACACAGTCGCTCTTCCAATCTCCAGCTCCGAGGGTCGCGCAGCCACAGGGCATATTGACGCCGAGGCGGGTATGCTCGTTGGTCATGCTCGACTGCCTGACGATTTACCGCCCTGGGTGGTCGTCGTCGCTGAGCCTCTTGCCCACGCGTTCGCCCCTGTGCGCCGGACGGTAACGCTGCTGGCGACGGCGCTCTTGAGCACCCTATTTGTCGCCCTGACGATCGCTCTGCTCGCGGCTGGCCGGGTCACTCAGCCGCTCGCCGACTTGACCAGGGCGGCTGGGGCTGTCGGCCGCGGAGCACGACCAAGCGACCCTGTTTTGGTGCGCTCGCGGGACGAAGTCGGTACGCTGACCTCCGCGTTTAATCGTATGGCTGCTGATCTCAAGCGCGCAGAGCGCGAGCTGGCCGACGCGGCGAAATTCTCTTTCGTCGGCGAACTGGCCGCGGGCGTGGCGCATGAGGTCCGCACCCCGCTTGGGGTGCTGCGTAGCTCGGCTCAACTCCTCGAGCGCTCTCTCGAAGTGAAGGATGACGAAGCACACGAACTTTTACACCTCCTCCAAGACGAGGTTGACCGCATCGAACGAGTAGTCTCGGCCCTGATTGAACTTGGACGACCGCGCGAGATGCACCCCGAACCGTCCCCGCTCGGCCAGATTCTCTTTCGAGCCGTGGATTTCGTTGATGCACAAGCCCGTCAGAAACATATTGCCATCCACCGTCGAGCCCCCGGTCCTGACCCCGTGATCTGGTGTGATCCGGAACTCACGTATCAGGTGGTATTGAACCTGCTCGTGAACGCAGTGCAGATCCTCCCGGACGGCGGTTCAATTACTGTGAGTCTCTTACCCGTACGCGATGGATATGCTGGATTCGAGATTTGTGATGATGGGCCAGGGATGAGCAGCGAAGTGCGTGCCCGCATCTTTGAACCATTCTTTACTTGTCGCGAGGGCGGGACGGGACTGGGTCTCACGTTCGTCCAGCGCGTCGTCCAGGAACACCGTGGGCGGATTGCGGTGGAAAGCGAGCTGGGACAAGGAACGGTCTTCCGCATCAATCTTCCTATAGCGGAGGGCTCCACATGAAGCGTCTTCTCATCGTTGATGATGACGCTCGCTCGCGCCGTGTGCTGCAGATCCTCGCACGGAAGATCGGGCTCGATTGCACGCAGGCGGCAAACGCCGACGAAGCGCTCGCTTCCTTCCGCGCCGAGCGGAGCGATCTCATCGTCACCGACCTGAAAATGCCCGGCAAAGACGGCATTACATTCTTACGTGAATTGCGCGAGATCGATATGGAAGCGCCGGTGATTGTACTAACCGCTTATGGCGCCGTCGCGACGGCGGTGGAAGCGATGAAACTCGGGGCTGTCGACTACCTGCAGAAGCCCTGCGATGTCGACGCCCTTGAGATGGTGATCCGCCGGGCGCTCGATCTTTCTCGCTTCCGCATAGAGAATCGCTTTCTGCGTGAACAAGCGAAAGAAGAGCAACGTTTTGGAGAGATGATCGGCAACTCGCCAGCCATGCTTCCGGTGTTCGACTTGGTCCAGCAGGTGGCGCCAACCCGCAGCACGGTGCTCATCACAGGCGAGACTGGCGCCGGGAAAGAACTCGTCGCCCGGGCGGTTCATGAACTCAGCCCGCGCAAGGATAAGCTCTTCGTCCCTCTCAACTGTACGGCGATTCCGTCAGATCTTCTCGAAAGCGAGTTATTTGGTCACGTCCGCGGCGCCTTCAGCGGCGCCCACGGCGATCGTGCAGGAAAATTTCAGGCTGCAGATGAAGGAACACTCTTTCTCGACGAGATCGGCGATATGGACGTACGGCTGCAAGCGAAGCTCCTCCGCGTTCTGCAGGAGGGCGTTATCGAGCCGCTCGGCACGAATCGCCGCATTTCCGTCGACGTGCGCATCGTCGCATCCACGAACCGAGATCTCGAAAAATCCATGCGCGAAGGGAAGTTTCGCGAAGACCTCTATTTTCGGCTCAATGTCTTCCAGGTGAAGCTGCCGCCGCTGCGCGAACGGAAGGAAGATATCGGGGCGCTGGCGGAAACGTTCCTCTCCGGATTCGCACGTGACCTCGGAAAGTCCGCGCCCCGTTTGACCCCTGAAACGATTGCCGCGCTCCAAAGCTATGGATGGCCAGGGAATGTACGTGAGTTGCGCAACCTCATGGAGCGGGTCGCCGTACTGTGTAAGGATGAAGTTGTCGGCGCTTCTCTTATCCGTTCATCCCTGCCTACGGAAGTCGCGCCCACGCAGACGGATCTGAATCTGGAGCAGGCTTTGGCCGAGCTTGAGCGCCGCATGATCCTCGATGCGCTTGCTGCGAGCGCCGACAATAAGCACGCCGCGGCAAAGCTCCTCGGAATCGGTGAACGCACCCTCTGGACCAAACTCAAGAAGCATGGAATCTGAAATGTCTAAGAGGGGGTCTCAGCAGCCGCATAATCGACGCCGACAATCATCTCATGAAATCGCTGGATTTGTGGGAGCGTTATATCGAACCACAATTTGGATACAACATGGACTAGTGCATCTGCAGGAAACCGGTTGGGGAATATGGTGCGCCTCGATTCGGCCAAGGCAGGGGTAGGGGCTTGATTGATCAAGCCCTTGTGATGGGTCCGATTCATCGGACCCCTACAGCGGTATTCCCCAATGAGGTATACTGAAACTGCACTAGACGCCGCGTCACAGGCAACGCGTCCTAGACCGCATTGCAAAAGGAGGAAGCCATTATGCCCCGTCTCGAAGAGTACGCCAACAAATATCAAGACATTCGCATGCAGCGCCGCGACGGCATCTTAGAAGTAACGCTGCATAACAAAGGCAACTCGTTAGTGTGGAACGAAAGCGTACACCGCGAACTGCCCTACGCCTGCACGGACCTCGGCGCGGACCCGGAAAATAAGGTTGTTATCCTCACCAGTGTCGGGGACTCGTTCTGCGCGGACATTGATTTTGCCAGTTTCGGCAGCGGTCTGAGTTCGCCGCGCGGATGGGACAAGATTTATTGGGAAGGCAAACGGCTGTTGATGAATCTGCTTGACATTGAAGTGCCGGTGATCGCCGCCGTGAATGGTCCGGCGTTGATTCATGCGGAGATCGCGGTCCTATCTGACATCGTCATCGCCTCAGAAACAGCGGACTTTCAGGATGCGCCGCACTTCAAGAACGGTATCGTCCCAGCGGACGGCGTGCATCTAGTGTGGCCGCTACTGCTCGGCGCGAATCGCGGTCGCTATTTCTTGCTCACGGGACAGAAGCTCTCCGCCCAAGAAGCGCTGCGGCTCGGGGTTGTCAACGAAGTAGTACCGAAAGACAAAGTGCTGCCACGCGCGTGGGAGCTGGCGGAACAACTCATCAAAAAACCACCATTAACGCTGCGCTACGCACGCGTCGCCACGGTCCAACAGCTCAAACGTATGATGTTGGATAACCTGGGCTACGGTCTAGCGTTGGAGGGCTTAGCAGCGATAGATATGTCGACGCCGAAGAGCTAACCGTTCGGGTCCTGCGGACTCACTCGCTGTTCCATCGCTGTCAGCCATATCGAGAACAGTTCCGCATAGGAAGACAAATTGTTGTAGATGTTTTCAGCGATAGCTTCATTATAGGTATGCACGGTCAGATTGCGGTCATCGATCATCTCAAGACCGATGACCGCCTGCTCATCGGTCAAGAGTCCAACGTCCCGGCTCGATCGGATGCTGCCTTTTGGAGAACCCACGCTGATTCCTTCAATTTCTTGAAGGTAACGTTGCGCAGCTTTCCATACGGCCTCACAGGTGTACTCAAAGCGTTCAATAGCGGCGTCCCGTTCCACGTGAGAAGGAACTTCGAGACCAAGCAACTCTTGCAAGGTGCTCAAAGCGCGTCGGGCAATCATCAGACGCTCGTTCAATCGCTCCACAAAATCCCCTCGCTTAGCACGCGACGGCGGAACTCAAGATCGGCGCGTGAGAGGTCAACCACGTCAACATGATACGGTATAGAACTTTCTTCTAATTGCTCACGGAGACGTGCTAATGTCCCACGCGGAAGAGGCGTAGGAGGATCGATCGCAACGTCGATATCCGACAGGCGCGTCGCCTCGCCCCG
>CAZUFQ010000402.1:0-6547 GCA_964618735.1 uncultured Enterobacteriaceae bacterium | reverse complement strand
GCTCAAGTCGATTCTCCGTTTAGACCGGCCAACGATCTGTCGCTGGAATGGGGGCCACCGAATGATCCGCATTGCGTTGATCCATCGCAATGACCCTATAGTGTTGAGAGAGAAAGGGGATAGGGTTCCACGCCACCTTGTCCCAGAACGACACCGCCGAGCGCATCCCGCCCGGCGCAATCAGCAGCAGCGGAAATCCACTGCCCTGCTCTTCGTAATACAGACTAATATCTCCACGAGTGAATGTAGGCATAATGATTCCTCCTTTGTACTCGCTAGGCGGGAATACCAACGCGTCGCGAGTGTTTCATATCCGATCTAGGACGACAACAGGAATCTCTCGGTCCGTTCTTGATTGATACTCATCGTAGGGCGGATAGATGACAGCCATCTGTTTCCACAGCGTCGCGCGCTCTGCTCCAGTCGCCGTGCGCGCAGTAGCCCGAAACTTCTCACCTCCCACTTGGACTTCCACGGTCGGATGTGCGACTAAGTTGAGATACCAGCCCGGATGTTGCGGGGCGCCTCCCTTAGAGGCAACCACGAGAAAAGCGCCGTTCGCTACTCCGTAAATTAACGGCATGACAATGGGCTTGCCAGTGCGACGACCTGAGGTAGTTAACAACAACGTTGGAACATACTTTGGTCCGCCAACAGCGGAAGCATCCCACAAATGCCCATCGGCCCCATTCGTTTCTTGATAACGCCGCAGATGCTGGCTGATCCACGCCATGACGTCTGCTGGAAGAGTGCTCTCACTCATGCTTGCCTCCTCACAAATTTCATTGAGATTAAATTCCTCTGATTCCGCCCAATCGTCAATAGGATATTGGGCCAGACATGATGGAAATTGCAAGGAGAGAAGGGATGAAGCAGAGTAGGAAGAGCCGTGTAAGGAACGAGAGGTATTTTTGTTTACAAAAGTTGCAATACCGCCGGCCACAATTCCCGGTCGCGGATATTGGAGCGATATTCAAGATCGAGCTTTGCTAAGAGTTGCACGATCGCTTGCCCGGTTCTGCGATCGCCGTTCCAGTCTCCGGCCTGTTCAAGAATGGTTTCGAGCAAGCCATGTAGAAAACTCATCACTCCCCCCTGATCACGGGTCAAGACACTAAGCAGGGAAAGATGATTCAAGGCGAACCCTGGCCCTTTCAGTAACCAGCCCGCGAATCCGGGCTCCACTTCATGGGTATGTTGCCACCACTGCAGCCACGCGAACCCCAGCAGCACTTGATCGGCGTAAGAAAGAAGAGCAAAGCTCGACGCCCACGGTTGCGGAATGTCCAAATCCGGGTCGACAGGAGGGAACAGGGCTTCTTGCTCTCCAGGAGACAATTGGCTATTGGACTGCGCCAGCGTCTCCCAACGTGCGCCGGCCTCGCACAATAACGCGTCAATGTGCGTCTGCCCGGTAGCGCGCAAAAAAAAGTGGTGCATGGCGCCTCCTTTCTTAATTGTAGACAGGTTATCGCATTCTTTTACTGAGCACGGCGCGCTTCGTCTCCATCGCTTTTTAGCAACTGCATCATTGTACTGTCCACCCGGCTGAAGATATCCGCCACTGACTGTTCTAAATCAAAGGTTTTGATGAATACGAAAAAGCAGAGAATGACAAGCCCTAAAAGCATCCCATACTCAGTGAGGGCCCTCCCTTTCTCCTGCAGCGCCTCTAATTCGGAGGGATGACCTTTGGTTGCCGCTCTCTTTATAAGCATACTTTTCTGCTCGTTAATGAGCAGCCTTTAGTGTTCGACTACGACGGGCGTCCTTGAAGCCCAAAGAGATCGATAAGATCATGCCGCAACTTTCATGCCGTGGATGGACAGGCAACCGTTTGCCGTTCTCATCACTATGCGCCTATCTTCCTGGCGACAGGTCATACTGACGAGATCGGATGATTTCACAAAGCCTTAACTGCTTTAGTCAGAAACCTAGCGACTCGCGTCACAGGCAATGTTGGGCGATGACGAAGCTGTCAAAAACGACAAGGATCGTGACGCAAGTGACACAGCAACATTTTTTTAACATTTTTGACACTTGGGGAAAGGCTACAGCTACTTCCGAGCGGGGCCATTGACGACGGCCTAGCGCAATGATGCAAGAATTGCGGTGGTCTGTTACCTGTCATACTATCCTACCCAAAAAAAGGAGGTCTCTCATGAAAATTAGTAAGCCTCGACTCGAACCCCTGCCGGAATCGCAGTGGAGCGATACCGTCAAGAATACGCTTAGGGAAATCAAAGTTGGGCAAGGCGAAGTGCCCAACATCTTCAAGACCTTGGCTCATCATCCGGATTTGCTGCGCCGCTGGCTGGTGTTTGGTAATCATGTCCTTTTCAAATCGACCGTGCCCGCGCGCGAGCGAGAACTCGTGATCTTACGAATTGGCTGGCTCTGCGAAGCCGAATATGAATGGGCGCAACACGTCCGCATCGGTAAACAATCGGGCCTCACTGACGATGAAGTCCATCGCATCAAGCTTGGCCCTACTGCCAAAGGGTGGAGCGAGCGCGATATCCTCTTGCTCAAAGCAACCGATGAACTTCACAAAGACGCCTTCATCAGTGAGGCGACCTGGCAGGCCCTTAGCAAGCACTACAACGCCCAGCAGTTAATGGACATCGTGTTTGCCGTCGGCCAGTATAACTTAGTGTCGATGGCGCTGAATACGCTCGGCGTGCAACTCGACGCCGGACTGACCACAACGTTTGAGAATACGTGAGCGAGAGACAAAATCCCCCCTGATTCCCCCCGTTTGCAAAGGGGGGAGCGCGCATCGTGGCGAGTCGAGAAAGGAGGAACTATGGGAGACCGACTCAAAGGCAAAGTTGCTATCGTTATGGGCGCGGGCCAAACACCTGGTGATACGATTGGCAACGGACGCGCCTCCGCGATTTTGTATGCACGCGAAGGCGCCAAAGTAATGATCGTCGATTATCGACTCAATTCAGCCGAAGACACCTGTCAGATGATCGCGAAAGAAGGCGGCGAAGCCGTCGCTGTTCAGGCGGACGCCACGAAAAGTGACGATTGTAAAAAAGTGGCTGAAGCCTGTGTGAAACAATTTGGCCGTATAGACATTCTTCACAACAATGTTGGCATTGGCGACAACGACGGAGGCTTGAACCAAGTCACTGAAGAAGCCTGGGACCGCATCATAGCCGTGAACATGAAGAGCGTGATCATGCCCTGTAAGCATGTGATCCCCGTCATGCGCGGACAAGGGAGCGGCGCTATTCTTAGCATTTCATCAATCGCCGCAGTCTGTAACGTTGGCATCCTTGCTTACAAAACCTCCAAAGCTGGCGTGAACGCTATTACCAACCAGCTTGCGCTCTCCAATGCGAAGTATGGCATCCGTGTGAATTGCATCATGCCGGGACTCATGGATACCCCAATGGCCATTGAAGGGATTTCTAAAGCACGGAGCATTTCTAAGGAGCAACTCCGCAAAGAACGGGACGCCATCGTACCACTAGGGGCCAAGATGGGCACAGGATGGGACATCGCCCATGCGGCTTTGTTTTTAAATTCAGATGAAGCGAAGTTCATCACCGGTGTGATTCTTCCTGTCGACGGCGGACAGGCAGCGAAGATTGGTTAAACAGGTTCTGTGAAATCTACTGAACACGTCCTTATTATCGGCGGCGGCATTGGTGGTATGACGCTGGCCGCCGCTTTACACAAACTGGGGATTGCCTTCGACGTCTACGAACAGGCGCCAGAACTGACTGAGGTCGGCGCTGGCGTTGGGCTGTGGAGCAACGCCCTTTTTTCACTCGATCAAATAGGAGCGGCGGAGCGCGTTCGCCAGCACTGTCTCCCGCTGCGCAAAGGGGAGATCGCCAATGCTCAAGGGCGGGTGCTGAGTGCTTTTGATCTCGCGACCTTTCTTGGCGAGTTTACCGATGCGGCTTGTTACATTGTCTATCGGCCAACATTGCTTGACGCTATTGTCAATAATGTTCCTCAACCCCATATCCATACTGGTCAGCGCTGCCTAGAGATCACGCAGGACGAGGCTGGCGTACAGGCGCGCTTTCAGACGGGAGAGACAGCTCATGGAACCGTGCTGGTCGGGGCCGACGGTCTCCATTCCACCGTGAGACAAGCAATCGTGCAAAATGATCACCTCCGCTATTCGGGGCAAACCTGTTTTCGCGGTATCGCACGAATTCCCGTGAAGGAGCCTGGCGTTATCCGCGAGATCCAGGGTAAGGGCAAGCGGTGCGCCGTGTGCCCCATGACCAAAGACAGACTCTATTGGTGGACCGCGCAAAATGCGCCAGAGGGCAAGTTAATTCCGCAGGATCAACGTCGCGACTTTTTGCTCAATGAGTTTAAGAACTGGCCCTCTGCTATCACCGACTACATTGCGGCGACGCCGACTGAACAGATTCTGCAAAACGATCTCTATGATAAAGTCCCGGTCTCAGGGTGGACCTCCGGTCATGTCACCTTACTCGGAGACGCCGCACACCCCACCACGCCAAATCTGGGCCAGGGCGCAAACATGGCCATTGACGACGCGATCGTGTTGGCCCGCGTGCTCGCTCAGTCCGACGACGTCCATAACGCATTGCAACAATATGAAGCGGCGCGTCTAGCACGAACCACCATGATCGTGCGTCGGTCCTGGCAGTTCGGCTACTTGACCAGCTGGACGAACTCACTGGCAGTGTGGTTCCGAGAACAATTCGTCCGCTTCACTCCACGGCGGGTGCTTGAAGGCGAGCTCCGACGGCAGGTGTTAGAGACGGTGGGAGCGTTGCAACAGTGAGGACGCAGCGTGTTGCCACCTTACGTGTCTATAAAAGTAAATAGAAAATACAAATTCTCCCTTCTCTTTTTTTGTAAGCTTCCCGACCCCAGAAATTTTGTGCTCTTGACAATCGCGAGAGTGATGGTGTAGGAGGGGTTACCGAAACGGAATCGGGATGTTGGTGTTCCGTTTCCAAGCGCTCCGCTTTATACCGAACCATGTAAGGGCTCCAGCACGAAAGGGGCTGTTGCTCAATTACGAGGAGGACTCGCCAAACGAGGCCTAAGGGAGACGCGTTGAGAATACTCGACAAGCAACAACGTGGACGGTCGTGGCGACTGCTCCCGAGTTTTGCCGCACTTTTTGTAGTGTACGCGACGCTCAGAGCAACGGAGTACGCCATTGCTCTCACCTCTGGGGACCAATTCCTCCATACGGCCCACCATACTGATCTCTTTGATACAACAGCACCGACAGCGACTAAGACCAGAGCGAGAGAGGTAAAGGGTCTCACCCAAACAGAATTCAAAGCTATCAACACGTGGAGTGCGACGGCGGCTGATGCTGCGCTCCAGCTTACCGCCCTCGGTGACGTCCATGTATGGGTGGGACTCAAGAGCCGCCACGACCGCCGCGCGAGTTTCGTCGTGCGCGCCGAGCTTCTGAAAAATGGACAAGTGATCGCGACAGGTGAGAGCGCCGAGATTACCGGGTTGACTGCTGATCCAACCCAAGCCAAGGAAGTCACCATAGCCTTTGGAGAAATCACGAACCCTACGATCACAGTGGGTGACGTGCTCGCCTTGCGTATCCTGGCCAAAGTGGCGGAGAGCAGTACAGCGAAGGTCGCCCTTTGGCTGCGCGTATACTACGATGCCCAGAGCCGTCCGGCGCGCTTTGGCGCAACTTTTACGACGGTGGGGGGGCCTGGAGACGCTGATGGAGACGGGTTCACTGTAGCTCAAGGAGACTGTAACGACACGAATCCAGCCATTCATCCCGGCGCAACGGAATTGTGCAACGGGAGTGACGACGATTGTGACGTTGGCGGAAGCGCTGTTGGCCAGTGTGCCGATATTGCAGGTGATTTTGCCACTTGCTTGCGTACAACTTCCGACAGTGGATGAGGCAGAAACATAGGTCACTGTAGATGGCAATTGATCAGTGACTATCACGTTGGTCGCAGTTGACGGGCCGCTGTTGGTGACCACGGCCGTGTAGGTCAGCGCGTCTCCTGCGAAGACCGGGTCAGGTGAGTCGGCGAGGGTAATGGCGAGGTCGGCGACCGTGTTGACTGTTGTGGTTTGGGGTGCCGACGAGTTGTTGGCGGTGTCGGGATCGGGCACGTCGCTCGTCACGTTCGCCGTGTTGCTGAGTGTACCACCTGTCGTCGGCTTGATGATGATCGTGACCGTCGGTTTGCCACCGTTGGAGACAGAGCCGAGATTGCAAGTCACGGCGCTCGTCCCACTGCACGTGCCCTGACTCGGCGTGGCCGAAACGAAGGTCACGCCCGTCGGCAAGGTGTCAGTGACTTTCACCCCGGTGGCGGTGGACGGGCCGCCGTTGGTGACGGTGATGGTATAGGTCAGGCTGTTACCCGCCGAGACCGGGTCGGGCGAGTCGGTCATGGCAATTGACAGATCGGCCTTCGGATTGACCGTGGTGGACTCTGTCTTTGAATTGTTCGTGGAATCAGGGTCAAACACGCCGCTCGTCACGCTGGCGGTGTTGCTGATTGGCCCGCCCCCTGCCTTCACCACGATTGTGATCGTCGCGCTG
>CAZUFQ010000401.1:0-6550 GCA_964618735.1 uncultured Enterobacteriaceae bacterium | reverse complement strand
TAGTGGCTTATCATCATGATGCCATTGCGTGCAGCAATCCCGAGCACGGTTACGAACCCCACCAGCGACCCCAGTGATAAGACACCGTCGGTCAACCCCACGCCCACCACCCCACCGACGAGTGCGAATGGGAGGGTGAAAGTAACGATGCATGTTAGCCGCCACGACTGGAAGTCCACATAGAGCACAAGCACAATCCCCATCAAGGCAAGTCCTGCAAGTGCGTACAACTGACGACTGGACTCCTGACGGGCCGTATACTCGCCAAGGAACTCGGGATGATATTCTTTTTCAAACGGGATGGCTTTGACCTTTTCTTCAATTTCCGCAGCGACCGCGCCTAAGTCTCTGTCTCGTACGTTACAGGTGATATCCAACCGTCTCGATGCCGACTCTCGTTTAATTTCATTGGGCATTGGGGCTACAGAAAGCTCCGCCACGTCGCCCAACCGCACCTGCGCCCCAGACGGCGTGTCGATGGGTAACGCTTGCAGCGCCGCGAGGTCCGTGCGGAGTTTTGGCACTCCCCACACGATGACATCGAACCGTTTTTGTCCCTCATAGACTTCCCCGACTTTGGCTCCTTTGAGCAACGTCGTGGTTGCCCTCCGCACATGGCCGGCCGTCAGACCGAACCGTTCTGTCACCTCTGGTCGCAACTTCACCTCAATCTGCGGCACCACGACAAGGGGTTCCACTTTCAGATCGACCACCCCTGGCACCGCGGCCATGATCTTCTCAGCTTCTTTGGCCTTTCCCCGCAGTACCGCCATGTCGGGGCCGTACATGCGGACGACGATACTTGCGCTCGCCCCGGTTAACACCTCTTTACTTCGCTCCTTGAGATACGTCTGCACATCGCTAAACAGCCCAGGATAACCGCTCATTGTTGACTGAATGTGAGTCACAGTGGATGGATAATCTATATTTGGGTCGATACTAAGCCAGAGCTCGGTGAAGTTGGGCCCCACGACCTCATCAGCGACCTCAGCCCGACCGATATGCGACCCAAAATTACGGACACCAGGAATAGCCCGCAGTTCTCGGCTGGCGCGGGCTGTCATGCGACTCATTGCTTCAATCGAAGTGCCGGGTCTTTCGATAAAGTGCATCAAGAAGTCAGTTTCTTGGAAATTCGGCAGAAACTCCTGCCCGAGTCGCGTTGCGACAATTCCGCTCAGCACGAACGCAATGAGAACCAACGTGATCGCTCTGTACGGTCTTTGTACTAGGCTGGGCAGCACAGCTCTGTAGCGCTGACGCAACCAGGAAGTCATTGGAGCTTCTTCCCGACGACCGTGATCTCCGGTGAGCAGAAGGTACGACAACGCTGGAGTTACGGTGAGGGCTATTAGCAATGAGGCCAAAATTGCGAGCACGTAGGCCCATGCCAGTGGACGGAAAAACGCCCCAGCGATACCGGGAAGGAAGAAGACCGGGAAGAAGACAAGCGCGACAATCAGGCTGGCGTAGACTACCGCGCTTCTGACTTCCAGAGAGGCATTCAACACGACCTGGAAAGGCGCTTGGGGCACAGTTGTGGCCTGATTAAGCCGCAGCCGGCGGACGATATTTTCAACGTCGATAATGGCATCGTCTACGACTTCTCCTAGAGCGATGACGAGCCCAGCCAGCACCATCGTATTAATGGTCAGGCCGAACCACGTCAACACGACGACGGCGGCCACCAGCGACAGCGGGATAGCGGTCAAGCTGATGAGGGCAGTCCGCCAGTCGAACAAAAAGACGATGAGAATCACTACGACTAACCCGCAGCCAACCCACAAGGCATGACGCAAGTTGTCTAGGGCACGTTCAATAAAGGTCGCTGGGCGGAAGATGGTCGAGTCTATTACTAGGTCCTTGAGCCCGGGTTTGAGTGCTGCCAGCGCCTCCTCAATCTTCCGTGTCACGTCTAAGGTGTTGCCTTCCGGCTGCTTCTCAATAATTAATAGCAAACCGGGACCATCGTTGATGATTGCATCACCAATCGGCAGGGGTGAGCCAATAGCCACTTCTGCCACGTCGCCAATGCGGATCGGTGCCCCACCACGGAAGTCGACGACAGTTCGGCCCAAGTCCTCAGGCACGGTGATGGGGGACAGGTGACGAACCGCCAGGCGCTGGTTGGGCGTATCCACGAAGCCACCAGCCTCCAAGACAGTCGCATCGCCCGCTGATTTCACCACTTGGTCAAGGGTCACGCCATGGGCTCGCAGTCGGTCGGGATCGACTTGCACCTGGAACTGCGTGTCGCGCTGGCCCCAGATGGCCACGTTCGCAACGCCGTGCACAGCCATGAGCTGTGGACGGATCATCCACAGCGCTAGCACAGTCATGTCGCGCTGATTCAACGTCTGTGAGGAGATGCCGATCTTCATGACCCGACTGAGTGAAGACAACGGTTGCAAGATCACGGGCGGACGAGCGACGGAAGGAAGGTGTACGGCCGCCCCCGCGACTCGTTCCTGCACGTACTGACGGACCTTATGGAGATCCGTCCCTTCCTTAAACAATAGCACCACCGACGATAAGCCAAGCACCGACTTGGAGCGAATTGTCTTCATATCGGGCGTACCATTGAGGACGCTCTCCAATGGTACCGTGACCAAACTCTCAACCTCCTCAGTCGAGAGACCAGGGGCCTCAGTCTGGATCTCAACCTTGGGAGGGGCAAACTCAGGAAACACATCTAAGGACGCCGTGCGAATCGTGCGGATGCCGTAACCAATCACAACCACACTTACAGCGAGTACGACGACCCGTAACCGTAAAGATGTCGAGACAAGCCGCGTCAGCATGAGCCCTCACTTGCTGGAACTAGTTTCGCTGCTGAAGATTTCCTGCGCACCGACCGCCACAATACGACTACCAAGGGGCGGTCCGCTGGCCAGCACCGCTTGGTCGGTGACGACATGGCGCACAGTCACGCGGCGGCGCACATAGGTCCATGGTGCAGTCTGCTCGTAGACCCAAGTGCCACCGTGAATATCATGGACGACGGCAGACCATGGCGCCGTCAGGCTCTCACTCTCGCCCCGTAACGGAATCGATACACCCACCCGCTGACCCGGAGTCAATAAGGCAGTGCGGTTGTCCACCTCGTAGAACAGGTCCACGGTGGCCGTTTGCGGGTTTGCAGAGGGAGGAGCGACAATAGGGCGAGCGGAGTACGAAACCGCATCTGGTTTCGTGGACAAGCTGCCTACTGTCGCCTCATCTGACTCTGCGATGTCTTCCACATCACCGACGTACACCGGCACCCGCACCCACACCCGATCAAGATTCACGACCTCAAAAAGCGCGGCACCGCTGGGCACGTTCTGCTCCGGCAAAGCGGCAATATTGCGTAGTAGACCATCTTGGGGAGATTCAATACTCATCGGAACAGCAGTCCCTGTGTCAATCTCACCGAGCGTTTTGGCTAAGAGGTCACGCCGGTCCTCAGCCGCTGTCAGCGTCTCCAAGGCGAGATCATACTGCGCTTGACTCTCATCCACACTGCGTTTGCTTCCAGCTCCCTCACGGAGCAACCTTTTCGCCCGGTCCAGGGCAACTTGAGCCGCCTCCAGCTGAGTCCGAGCGTGCTTTACTTGACCGTTGGCATCGACTCTCGCTGTGGCCAGAGTCGTTCGCGCCTCGGGCGTCAAGAAAGGCAGCAGCAATAGCACTGGTTGTCCTTTCTTCACTTGCCGACCGGCTTGGAGAATGTCCGAGCTTGGGGCCTTGAGAGTGCCGCTCAACGGCGCCGTAACGAGGGAAGTGCGACCAACTGGCACCATGACTTCTCCGCCGTAACCCCGCACCCGCCGTACGGCTTGTCGCTCGAGAGCAGCAGTACGCACCCCGAGTCGCTCTTCTGCCTCGGGAGTGAGCGTAATGGTGTTCAGATCATCTTCTGTAACGGGTTTAGAGACCATTGCCGGGGGTGTCAGCTTGTTCGGCGCCCTCTCCGGTACGTCGGTGGTTACGATCCACCAGGCCGCTAGCCCTATGCCACTTGTGAGAAGCATGAGGAAGATTCCGGTCCGTACTCCCTCGCTATGCTTCATGGCTGACCCCGTTTGTCCGTGGAGGTAAGTGTCCCCGGAGTGATGACGAGGGTCGTCGAGTTGCGAACACTGCCCGCATCAAGATGATAGCCAACGCTCCGCTCGAGTTCTGCCCACGTCCGGCGCAGGTCAGCATACAGTTGGGCCTCGCGTAAAGAACTGTCCAAGAGTTGCCGCGTGGTTTCCAGTACGAGCAGATACGAGGTGTCCCCCTCTTCATACGCCTTCTGAGCCTGACGAATAGCTGTTTCCACCTCCGGGCGAACCTTTGTTTTCAGCACCTCCAGTTCTGAGCGGGCTTGTAGATATTGGGCATGTGCCCGCTGTACTTCAAGAATAATCTGATTACGAAGGGTCTGCTGCTGTCTTGCAGCTCGTTCCACCTCTGCTTCGGCGCGTGCAATCCCGCCTTGATTCCAATTGAATACCGGGAGGGTGAAACGAAAGGCTGGTCCGAGCTCGTGGCCGGTCAGGCTACCACTCGTCGCGTCAGCAATCCCGAGAAGCCGCACCCAGCCTAGACGGGCGAACTGCAACCGTTCTTGAGCAGCGTGAACTGCCTCTTCTGCGGCTTGGACATCCGGTCGATTGGATACTGCTTGTATTGTTAAGAGTGTCACATCGAGCTGTTTAGGAGGCGTAGGTATGGAGCTATCGAGGATCAGTCGATCACGGATCTCGCCAATGCCGAGAAGGTTTCGCAAACGTTCCTCCATAATAGGAATCTCAAACTGTGAGCGAATGGCATCTTGCTCCGCTCGCAGTGCATCAATCTTCGCCGGGGCAACTTCTTGGGGACTTGCGTCTCCGGCTCGGAGTCGTTTCTCGGCTAACTCCGCGACGTGTTGTCGTAGACGCACGGTTTCTTCAGCAATCCGTAACCCTTCCCGAGCAAGCAGCACGTCGGCGTAGGCTTGGCGCACGTCGCGGATCAAATCGAGGCCGTTCTGTACTAGCCGATCGGAGATACGTTGCGCGTCCCGTCCAGCAGCCTTGAGCCGAACGGGACGCAGCCACAACGCTTCGATAGGTAAATCGAATACGTACTTAAATGGCTTGCCCGCGACATGGAAAAAATAGGCGCCTTCGGGGTTCGGCAGTAAACCTGCTTGAATCAGGTCGGCTCTGGCTATCCCGAGATCGACTAGCAGTTCTGCCAATGCCGCGTTATTCCAGAGCGCGATGGCGATGGCTTCCTCTTCCGTCAATCCGTCTGTCAGAGACGTACCGGGTGGAAACTGAAACTGACCAGTTTCGTTGTCCACGCTGATCGTCTGGCCGGTACGTACTAGCAACTTGTGGGCAACCTCAGAGCGGTCACTTACTCTGGGGACCGAAGAGCATCCAACGACAAGGGCGCTCAGCAACAACAAAACGAGTAGTAGCACACATGGTTCGTAATAGGGCAGCGGTAGTGGCTGGGCCGCCTGTGCTGCATTCCCTGCCCGCCACTGCTGATATCTCGGCAGTTTTGTGCTCTGGTCAGTCATCACTGAATTTCTCTGTCTTGAGTGAAGAATTCGGAAGAGCTATCCAGGTAAGATTGCTCACTCGGTGAGACTGTAGTCACAAATGAAATAGCGGGTGGTTTCAGCATAATGGCGGAGCTTCCTTCCCGACAAAACTGCAGAGCTCGTTCGTTTCTGCCTCCAGCCGATGCATGATCATCAGCCGTATAGCTTGGTAACTTAACAAAGGGATGCTCGTGAGCCTCCTGGAACCGCTCGACCATAAACTGTACGGGCCATTGGAACCCGACACCCACCACGAGGCAATTCCCGCGCAGCGAGATTGTCACGAACAGGAGTTGTTTAATCACTATGCGTTGCTCCGCGGTAGTCACAGAATCGTCAGGCTTTTGGCGAAAAGCCCGATCACAACGTGTATAGCGACGGGGTTGTTTCCCTGTATGAAGATGACTGTCAAATTCTACGCTCGCCTTATACGATTTCCCAATTCTCCACGTCAAGATAAGCAGTACCCCAGTGCTATACGTGCCTATCGCTTTCCACTCGCACCACCCCGCGGCGCCAATTGCTCTGTCTAGATGAAGAGATACGGAAGGAGGGTTGTGTTTCATGTTCTTTCTTCTCTTCTACAACACAAAACTAACCGTACTCTTTCTGGACCATTACAACTTTGAAAGGTTGTTACAGCAACCTTTGATCCAGTATAAACATTGTCACATTAAGACTAACGAGATGTGATATAGTGCTACGGAGGGGATTCAAAAGAAATTGTGGCCACAACATATGAAGGCGCTGTCAGGTTGTGACCGGGTGCATAGCAAAGTATTGGCAAGTCGAAGAGAGATAAGATAAGGGAGCTGGAGAAGAAGGGGTAAATGAAGGGAAAGCAATGCAGCGCAGAGAGAAAATCAAGGGTAAGGGTGAGAAGGTAGTGTTTACGGCGATTGAAGGGCGACGAGGTGGGAGAGGGATCTTTGGGCTGGAGGAGAAAGCAGACGAGCGTGCGCGGCAAGCGAAACTGCAGTGCCT
>CAZUFQ010000400.1:0-6554 GCA_964618735.1 uncultured Enterobacteriaceae bacterium | reverse complement strand
ACACAACATGCCAACAGCATCGTGTGAGGCCTCGCAGGACTTACGCGCGCGGAGAAGTTGCTAAGATTGCTACATAACTAACAATTCCAAGATATTCGGCGAGAGCCCCTCTCGACGACAGGGAAGGCGTGCCTATTTTGTACGAAGACCCCCGTCTATTGTGCTTAGTTTTTAGGCTTCCCTTTCTTGCCATAGTTAAAAGAGAAAATATCGTTGCGCGAGTGGAAGTTCTTTGGCCGGTTCTGAGGTGAGGATTTGCCCGTCGGCTTTCACTTCATAGGTCTCCGGGTTCACTTCAACAGCAGGCAAGGCGTCGTTATGAATGAGATCTTTTTTGCCAATCGCGCGACAATTCCGTACAGGGACAGCAGGCTTTTGCAATCCCAGCTTCTGGGCGACGCCATTTTCATACGCCGCCTGGGAGACAAAACTGAGCGATAGCCCCTCTGGGGCCTTTCCATAGTGTCCAAACATGGGACGGCCAATAACCGGTTGCGGAGTTGGAATAGAAGCGTTGGGATCACCCATCACTGCCCAAGCAATGAAACCGCCCTTGAGGATTAACTCTGGTTTTACGCCGAAGAACACGGGGCTCCAGAGCACCAGATCCGCAAGTTTCCCAACCTCGATAGAGCCAACATGACTCGCCACGCCATGCGTGAGCGCGGGATTGATCGTGTATTTCGCGAGGTAGCGTTTCACGCGGAAATTATCGTTTTCTCCTCGCTCTTGCGATAGTCGTCCACGCTGAAGGCGCATTTTGTGGGCGGTTTGCCAGGTGCGCAGAATCACCTCCCCTACTCGCCCCATCGCCTGCGAGTCGGAGGACATCATGCTAAAAGCGCCGATATCGTGCAGCACATCTTCTGCAGCAATAGTCTCCGGACGAATACGCGATTCAGCAAACGCCACATCTTCAGGCGCCGCCGGGTCCAAATGGTGGCAGACCATAAGCATGTCTAAATGCTCATCGATGGTGTTTACGGTAAATGGGCGGGTTGGATTTGTTGAAGAAGGCAAGACGTTAGGAAAGCTGCAGACCTTAATGATGTCCGGCGCATGACCGCCGCCTGCGCCTTCGGTGTGATACGTGTGAATCGTCCGTCCTTTAAAAGCAGCAATGGTATCTTCCACAAAGCCGGTCTCATTGAGCGTGTCAGTGTGAATCGCCACCTGCACGTCATATTCGTCAGCTACAGATAGAGCGCAATCAATAGCCGCAGGCGTAGAGCCCCAATCTTCATGCAGCTTCAGTCCAATGGCGCCAGCTTCGATCTGTTCCCGGAGCGCTTCTGGCCGCGAACCGTTCCCTTTACCAAGAAAACCGAAATTAAGCGGATACGCTTCGACCGCTTCCAGCATGCGCGCGAGGTTCCACGGACCAGGCGTGCACGTCGTGGCGTTCGTGCCGGTCGCTGGCCCCGTGCCTCCACCAATCATAGTCGTCACGCCGGAGGCCAGCGCCTCGGTAATCTGCTGCGGACAGATGAAGTGAATATGCGTATCGATGCCGCCAGCGGTAAGGATTTTGCCTTCGCCCGCGAGAATTTCGGTCCCCGGGCCAATGATGAGTGAGGGCGAGACGCCGTCCATTAGCAGGGGATTGCCAGCTTTGCCGATCCCACAAATGCGCCCGTTCTTGATTCCTACGTCCGCTTTCACAATACCCCAGTAGTCAAGGACCACAACATTCGTAATCACCAAATCTGGCGCGCCCGCAGCCGAAGTCTGGAGAGGAGATTGTCCCATGCCGTCACGAATCACTTTTCCGCCTCCGAATTTGACTTCGTCACCATAGACGGTGAAATCCTTTTCGATCTCAATGAGCAACTGGGTATCAGCGAGTCGCACACGATCGCCGGTGGTGGGACCAAACATGTCAGCGTAGTGACGACGGGAAATCTCGCGGCTCATAGCACTCCTTCACCGATTCTTGGGCATGGCATTATTGCTCTGATAGCGGTTTTCATTTGCAGGGAGAAGTTTGATTGGTGTGCCACACTCGACCCTCACCCTATCCCTCTCCCTGCCAGGGAGAGGGCAGCACGAGCGGAGCGAGAGCGGGTGAGGGTAATAGAAAAATCTCATTGAAATCCGCTCTAAGTTCTAAAGGCTCTGGCCTCTCGCTTATCGTATTGGCTGATGCACGCTCACCAGCTTCGTTCCATCGGGAAAAGTGGCTTCGACCTGGACGAGCTCAACCATTTCCGCTACACCCTCCATGACGTCAGCCCGCGTTAAGATCGTGGCGCCGTAGGACATCAATTCCGCCACCGATTTCCCGTCGCGCGCCCCCTCCAAAATAGCGGACGTAATCGTGGCCACGGCTTCAGGGTAATTGAGTTTGAGTCCGCGAGCACGCCGTTCACGCGCCAGCAACGCGGCCAGATAAATCATCAGCTTTTCTTGTTCATGGGGTGTCAAGTGCATAGCGCTTCTTCAATAACACGTTACACAGAAAGATGCTTCCGCACGATCTCGTCGCTGAGCTGGGTCATCTCTCCTGCCGCCACCATGGTCCCTTTCTCCATCACGGCAAAAGAATGGGCGTAGCGACGCGCAAAGGGCAGTTTCTGCTCGACTAACAAGACGGAGAGCTTTTCTTCGCGGTTGAGACGTTGGATGATCTCGCCGATCTCTTGCACGATGTTAGGCTGGATGCCTTCGGTCGGTTCATCGAGAATCAATAGTCTCGGATTGGTCACTAATGCCCGGCCAATGGCGAGTTGTTGTTGTTGCCCGCCAGATAAATCTCCGCCGCGTCGATGTAACATTTGTTCGAGGACAGGAAACCAGGAAAAAATTTTCGGGGGAATGACGCTGGCGCCGTCATGACGCGCCGCCAGGCCGGTGAGCAAATTTTCTTCGACCGTCAGCTGCGGAAAAATCTCTCGCCCTTGTGGGACGTAGCCAATCCCGCAACGCGCTCGCGACTCAGCCGGACGACCAGCAAACTCTTGTCCCTCAAAGCGAATACTGCCTTCTTTGACCGGCAATAGCCCCATTACCGCCTTTAACAAAGTTGTCTTCCCCACGCCGTTACGACCCATAAGGCAGACACAAGCGCCTTCGGGAATCGTGAGGCTCACATCCCACAAAATGTGACTTTCGCCGTAATACTGGTTGAGGTTCGTTACCTGCAACATTAATGCTTTCCTTTAGGCTCCTAGATACACCTCTCGGACTCGCGCATTGTTTTGTACGGCTTCCATAGAGCCCTCTGCTAGAACACTCCCCTCGTGCAACACCGTCACTGTCCGAGCTAAGCGCCGCACAAATTCCATATCGTGTTCAACCACCACGACGGTGTGTTGCCCCGCTAGCGAGGTCAGTAACTCCGCCGTTCGCTCAGTCTCTTGTTGCGTCATGCCGGCCACTGGCTCATCCACCAGGAGTAATCGCGGCTCCTGGATGAGCAGCATACCCAATTCCAGCCACTGCTTTTGCCCGTGTGAGAGCAGCCCGGCGCGGAGACGGAGCTGGTCCTGCAAGCCGATCGTCTCTAGTGTCCTTGCAATACGGTCACGCTGCTCTCCAGTCAGACGAGTGATCAAGCTGTGCCAGAGCCCCTTATTCGCTCGCATCGCCAGCTCTAAATTTTCAAAGACCGTATGTCCTTGGAACACAGTCGGTCGCTGAAACTTACGTCCGATGCCAGCCAAAGCGATCTCATACTCCGATAGCTGCGTCAGGTCCAGGGTGTTGCCAAAAAGCACGTGGCCGGTGTCTGGGCGCGTTTTCCCGGTAATTACATCCATTAATGTTGTTTTTCCCGCCCCGTTGGGGCCAATAAGGCAACGCAGCTCACCCACGTTCAAATACAGATTGAGATTATTGAGCGCCTTAAAGCCGTCGAAACTAACAGTGAGATTTTCGATGTACAGGATTACGCCGTGGGAAACGTCCAGTACTCCCGGCTGCGCCACATGGGCTTCGACAGGAGTGGCGTCAAAGTCTCTATCGATAGCCATTCTCACGATTCTCCTTTAGCGCCTCGTCGAACGCCGCGCCCCAGGCTGATAAGCCCACCAGGGCAGAAGAGCGTTACCACGACAAAAAGTGCGCCCAGCACATAGAGCCAGAGGTCAGGAAAAGCCCCGGTGCACCAGCTCTTGGCGCCGTTGACCAACAGAGCCCCGCTCAATGCGCCAACCAGAGTGCCGCGACCACCCACCGCCACCCAAATCGCCATTTCGATCGAGTTGGCGGGCTGCATTTCGCTGGGGTTAATGATGCCAACTTGCGGCGTATAGAGCGCGCCTGCCAGCCCACAGATCATCGCTGATATGACCCATAAGAAAAGCTTGTAGCTGTGGGGATTGTAACCGCAAAACATTAAGCGACTTTCCGCATCCCGGATGGCAGTTAAAATCCGTCCCAGCTTGGAAACGACGAGATAGCGACAACCGAAATATACCAGGAAAAGGGCGACAACGGAAACGATGTAGAGCCCAAGTTTCGTCGTCGGCTCTTGCAGCGAGAAACCCAGAATACGTTTAAAATCGGTTAACCCGTTATTGCCGCCAAAGCCGGTGTTGTTGCGGAAAAAAAGCAGCATCAGGGCGTAGGTCAATGCTTGGGTGATAATGGAAAAATAGACGCCGCGAATGCGGGAGCGGAAAGCGAAAAAACCAAAGACGTACGCCAAGAGCCCAGGAACGGCGAGCGCCATGAAAAAAGCGAAACTGAAACTGCTGAAGCCGTACCAATACCAGGGCAACGCCTTCCAGTCGAGGAACACCATGAAATCCGGCAATTCGCTGCGGTAGACGCCTTCTCCGGCAATGATCCGCATGAGATGCATGCCCATGGCGTAGCCGCCTAGAGCGAAAAACACGCCGTGTCCTAAACTGAGAATGCCCGCGTATCCCCAGATGAGATCCATCGCGAGCGCAACCAGAGCGTAGCAGCTAAATTTTCCAAAGAGCGGGATTAAATAATCGGGGAGGTGAAGCGCCGAGTCACTCGCGGGGAATCGATTAAGGCAGGGGATCAACACGAGCGCAACAAACGCCAGCAGTCCAATCCACACCCATTCACGCGGGGAATGGAGCCGCATCGCTGCAGACGTTGCGTCCGGGGAACTGTCCGTGGTCCAGGGTTCTCTCTGCACGGCGGGCATTTCGCTCGCGCCTCCGGTTGAGACCCCGGTAATAGATGAATCCGCCACCTTATCCCTCCGCCATTCGACCCTTGAGCGCAAAGAGCCCCTGCGGGCGGCGTTGGATAAACAACACGATAAAGATCAGCACTCCGATTTTACCCAATACGGCGCCAGCCATTGGCTCTAGCAGTTTGTTTATTAACCCAAGTCCCAGGCCTCCGACAATAGCGCCAGCCAAATTGCCCACACCACCCAACACCACCACCATGAACGAATCGATGATGTAGGACTGCCCGAGTTCCGGACCAACATTGCCAATCTGCGATAAGGCCACGCCGCCAAGCCCGGCCAAACCAGACCCTAAGCCAAAAGTCCACATGTCTACTCGAGACGCAGCAATGCCCATACACAGCGCCATTGGCCGATTTTGTGTCACCGCACGCACGTGGAGACCAAGCCGTGTGCGCTGCAGTAGAAGCCACACGAGCCCCACCACCAGTAAGGCGAAAACAATGATGGCTATACGGCTATACGGCAGCACAACGCCGTAGAGCAATTCGGTCCCGCCGGATAACCACGAAGGGTTAGCGACCTCGACATTTTGCGCGCCAAAAGTGAGCCGTATGCTTTGAATCAACATCAGACTGATGCCCCAGGTCGCTAACAACGTCTCCAAGGGGCGTCCGTACAAAAAGCGAATGACGCCGCGCTCCAGTATCATGCCGGTCGCGGCACAGACGACAAAAGCAACGGGAATTGACGCTGCCAAGTACCAACCGAAAGCGGTTGGCGCATACGCTTGAAAAAGTCGCTGGACCACATACGTCGCATACGCTCCCAGCATCAGCATTTCACCGTGAGCCATATTAATCACCCCCATCAGGCCGAAGGTGATCGCCAAGCCCAGCGCCGCTAACAGCAGCACGCTGCCCAAACTGAGTCCATAAAAAAGATTGCCGACCGTGCTGATAAAAAACTGTCTGCGCTCGAAGCCGGTGAGCGCCTTGGCCGCAGCTTGCCGAACCTCTGCATTAGGCTCGGCAAAGGAACCGTCCTCTCGCTTCGCCACAATCGCCTCAAGCTGCGGTTTAAGGCCGATATTGCCCGACGAGTAAATCATGCCAATCGCTTCTAAGCGAGCTTTTGGATCCTCGCTAGAAAGCTGTACTTGAGCAAGCGCAACCTCAAGCACTTGGCGCACCCGCACGTCGCTTTCTTGTGACAATGCGGCGCGGATAGGCCCTACAGTGTCGACACGCGGATTTTTGTTTAATTCCTCAGCAGCAGCAAGCCGGACGTTCGCATCTGGGGAGTGCAACTGTAGTTGACCAAGCACAGCCAGGAGTGTCCGACGCACGACGTTACTAACGACCGGGGAACGGACCTGAGCAACGTCTACCGGAGCCGGAACACCGCTTCACGCCCCGCGAACACTCTTTCCGTCCTCACC
>CAZUFQ010000399.1:0-6556 GCA_964618735.1 uncultured Enterobacteriaceae bacterium | reverse complement strand
CCCGGCGGCTGATGAAATTCCTCGCAAACTACTGATTCTAAGTTGCTTGTTGCGGAACAAGGCTCAAACGATGCTCGGAAGAGTGGAAATGCTCGTAAGTTGTTGAAAAAATGGAGCGGGAGACGGGACTCGAACCCACGACGTCCAGCTTGGGAAATTGGACGTCAATTGCAAATAAAGAACATAGCGTTTTTGATGGCTTCATTCTGGCGATTGAACTTATAGGTTTTTCGAGTTCGGCTCTCCAACTTGAAGACAATCTACTCCTATGTCCTCGTAGATCGACACATCATTCTGGTCCAACACCTCAACAACGGTAGGAAGCCCGAATTCCCGCCCTGCTTTCACAATCAGTTTGAGTCCGTTACGCAACGCCTCTTCCGAACTCGAACCGATGCCTTCCCATCCACTGTACGGGCTAGAGCGGTACTTCACGACGCCGCCGCGTAGCGCTTTGGCCCCAGCCTCTTTGACAAAGCGGGCAGCTTCCATAATCTGCGCTTCGCTCTCAACCGAACACGGTCCAGCAATAACAGCCAAGTCGTCGCCGCCAACTTCGACCTTGCCAATGTGCACAGTCTGGTGAATCAAATTGCCGGGGCCACCTTTTTGTGCAACCCGCTTGTACGCTCGTGAGATCGGGATCAACCCCTCGACGCCGGCCATTTCCTGCACTTCCCCGTTTGGCAACTGGCTAATATCGCCGTACACGCCGATCAGAGTAATCTCCTCACCGATCATCTTGCCGGTCTTATAGCCCCACCCGTGTAATTTTTCTTCGACGGCGTCGACTTCTTCAGGCGTCGCCCGCCGAGACATTTTGACAATCATGACGTAAACCTCCGCAGCTTACTAAGGTCAGTAAGAAGAACAAAAAGGCAATGGAAAATGTCAGAAGGAAAAACTATGCCCCCTGGGGGGCAAAATAGAAAGCGAACGGAGGGAAAGAAAAGAAGCGCTGGGACAGGGTCAACATGCGTCTATGTGTAGCCTGCCTTGTAATGCCTTGTCAACACACCCTAAAAGCATAGGCGCACAATGCTGAGCCGAATTGCTGATTCATTCATCGTGCAGCGCGCTTACTCCGCACTCAAGACTTGGGATTCAGGATTGAGAAAATACTGCCGCTGAAACCACAGCGCCACGTTCACAAGCGCGATGAGCGCGGGCACTTCCACCAAAGGACCAATCACTGCGGCAAAAGCGACGCCGGACTTGAGACCAAACACCGCCACGGCAACAGCGATAGCGAGCTCAAAATTATTACTTGCTGCAGTAAAAGACAACGTCGCCGTTTGCGAATAGTCCGCCCCTATCTTTTTTCCCATGTAGAAACTCACCAAGAACATAGCAACGAAGTAAATAAGGAGGGGAACGGCGATGCGGAGGACGTCGAACGGCAGCTGCACGATCAAATTACCTTTCAGGCTGAACATCACCACAATCGTGAACAGCAAAGCAACTAAAGTCATGGGGCTAATCCGCGGAATAAATTCGTCCTGATACCAGGTTTTTCCCTTCGCCTTTACCAAAGTGAAACGCGTCGCCAGCCCAGCCAGAAAGGGAATCCCGAGATAAATGAAAACACTCTGCGCAATCTGGCCAATACTGACGTTCACCACACTGCCCTGGAAGCCAAAGAAGGGCGGCAGAAAAGTAATGAACACCCACGCATACACACTATAGAAGAGCACTTGAAAAATACTGTTAAACGCCACCAAGCCGGCAGCATACTCAGTATCGCCACGAGCTAACTCATTCCACACAATCACCATAGCGATACAGCGAGCGAGTCCTACCATAATAAGGCCTACCATGTATTCTGGATAATTACCTAAGAAGACGAGCGCCAAGAGGAACATCAAAATTGGTCCGATAATCCAGTTCTGGATCAACGAAAGCCCCAAGACGCGCCAATTGCGGAACACCTCTCCGAGTTCTTCGTAGCGCACCTTGGCGAGCGGGGGATACATCATCAAGATCAAGCCTATGGCAATGGGAAGGTTCGTCGTTCCGACTTGAAAGAGGTTGATAAACGACTCTACGCGGGGCGCGAGATATCCAAGCGCTACACCGAACGTCATGGCAAGAAAGATCCATAAGGTTAGAAATCGATCGAGAAAAGATAGACGTTTATTCATTGCTTCTTTTCCTTGTCCTCGTATGCTCCCAGCCGATTCCCTCGTCCCGCACGGGGAGAGGGCGAGGGTGAAGGGCGTCAAATGGTCGCTCTTCTTTTCACCATCCTCCGCTCTTAACAACACTTCGGTTTCGCATCGGTGGATTCGTCTCGCTTCTTCGCCTGAATAGTCACTAACGGGGCACAGCAGCCAGCGGGATCGATCTCGGCTCCTTTCCCTTGCGCCAGAAATTTTCGCAATCTTGGGTCGGCCGCCGTTTCAGCTTCTACATCTTCTAATAGCGTGTAGAACTCCCACGGCATCCCTTCGGTGTCACGCACCCAGAACTTATCGGCTTTGGCATAACAACAGGTCGCTCCCTTCTGTTCAAGCATTTCGACGCCCTGATTTTTCACCCGGACTTTTTCGCTTGCAACTTCGCCAGTTCCTGGGTAACGAATCCCGAGATGGCTCACGGTCCCAGGCTCACCACCTAGCGTCAGCGAAAAAATCACTGGTGGATCAGCAATCTCAAACTTCGCATAATCCGCTTTGACCTTCGCCGGTTCAAGGCCGAGCATTTTCTTGTACTGTTCAACTGCAGTCGGAATATCCTTTACGTGGATCGACACATGGAACGTGTTGTGTGACATGATGAAGCTCCTTTCTATTCATATCAAAAAATCTTGATGAATTAAGGTAAAAAAAAGTGACTACTTACAGCATGATGACGCCTCCTTTGTAAGCTGACGGCAGCAGTTCGTCAGCGAGCAGATAAAGCGTTCGAGATCCTCCACCACATCGGGGTTAAGTGAATAATACACCCAGCGCCCGTCGCGGCGGTCCTTCAAGATGCCGGCATCTTTCAAGGTTTTGAGATGGAACGACAGACGCGACTGCGCAGCGTCAAGTAGGTCGGTCAGATCGCAGACGCATTTTTCCCCGTCGCTCAGGCGATCGACGATACGCAATCTGGTCTCATCAGATAGGGCATGAAACCAGCGCGCCACGCGCGGCGCAAGATCATCGCGCAAGGGAAAAATTGCTTTTGTTGCCGTCGTCGCCATAGCGGCAATATATCAATTTTTCTTGATATGTCAACAAGGCGTGATTTATCTCGGTTCTCTTGTGGTTTCTCGCCGCTTTGCTAAATACCAAGAGTCGATAGGGACACAGATAACGAGGCACAGATCTTATAGGGAGAGGAAGCATGCACTGTCCACAGTGCCAACATCAGAACAACGACACGGCTAAGTTCTGCGAAGAATGCGGCGCAAAACTTGTCTATGTTTGCTCTCAGTGCGGACATCAAGCGTCACCAACGGCAAAGTTTTGCGCGGAGTGCGGCGCTCCGCTCGTTTCAAGTACAAAGCTCCAAGTTTCAAGTTCCCCTCAGCCCCCCGCTCCCCAGATTCCGACCCCAGAACCGCGAACGTCCCAATCCCCAATCCCTAGTCCCCCGCTTCCCGCCGGTGAACGTCGCCAACTGACGGTGATGTTCTGTGACTTGGTGGGCTCTACTGCTTTGTCTGCACAGTTGGACCCCGAAGAATTGCGTGAGATCATTAGGACCTATCAAAACGTCTGCGCCGAAGTGATTGCCCGGTTTGAGGGCTACGTCGCCCAATATCTCGGTGACGGCATTCTCGTCTATTTCGGCTATCCCATCGCGCATGAGGATGACGCCCAGCGCGCCGTGCGGGCGGGGCTGGAGATGATCGAGGCGTTGCAAAGCGCCGAGGGTTCAAACCCTCGGCTACCCTCAAATGCCGCGGAGCGGCAGATGAAGGTAGGCCGGTCTTTTAAGGCCGGCCTTCAAGTCCGCATCGGCCTGCATACCGGTCCTGTCGTCGTGGGGGAGATCGGCAGCGGGGCGCGCCGGGAGCAATTGGCCCTGGGCGAAACGCCCAATGTCGCCGCCCGTGTGCAAAGTGTCGCGGAGCCCAACACCCTCGCGCTGAGCGCTGCCACCCATCGTTTGCTCGCAGGTCTCTTCGATTGTCAGGATTTGGGAACCCAGACGTT
The DNA here is from genome assembly GCA_964618735.1 of uncultured Enterobacteriaceae bacterium. Taxonomy (GTDB): domain Bacteria; phylum Desulfobacterota; class Binatia; order Bin18; family Bin18; genus SYOC01. The sequence goes on along the minus strand of CAZUFQ010000399.1, from coordinate 2,411 downwards.
AAAAGGGCTGGCAACACCGATGATGGTGTATCAGGTGCTGCAGGAAAGCACTGTGCAGCATCGTCTGGACGCGGCTCCGCCGACCGGCTTGACGCCGCTGGTGGGCCGCGAGGAAGAACTGGCGCTGCTCCATCGCCGCTGGCAGCAAGTCAAAGATCGCGAAGGGCAAGTGGTGTTGCTCAATGGTGGGGAGCCCGGCATCGGCAGGTCCCGCCTCGTACGGGAGCTACGTAACCGAGTAGAACAGGACAACGCTATTCGCATTGAATTTCGGTGCTCGCCCTATTACCAGAACAGCGCTTTGCATCCGGCCATTGAGCACCTGCAGCGGCTGTTGCACTGGCAGAAGGACGATACGCCCCAGACTAAGACAAACAAACTCCAGGCCACCCTGGCGCACTACCACTTCCCGCAAGCCGATACTCTAGCCTTATTCGCCGCTCTGCTCTCTTTGCCGCAGCCCGCCGATGCGCCTCCGCTTAATATGAGCCCGCAACGCCAGAAGCAGAAGACCGAGGAAGCCTTGATCGCCTGGCTGGTGGAAGAAGCCGAACAGGCTCCGCTGTACTGCGTCTGGGAGGATTTGCATTGGGCTGATCCCTCCACGCTGGAATTGCTGGGGCTGCTCATTGAGCACACAGCCACCGCCCGCCTCTTCGTGCTGCTGACGAGTCGCCCGGAGTTTACGCCACCTTGGGGCAGAGCCGGACACTTTAGTCAGTTGACCTTGAGCCGGCTGGGGCGGCGGCAAGTGCCGCAGATGATCGAGAAGGCCACAGGCGGGAAGACACTGCCAGTGGAGGTGGTGCAGCAGATTGTCATCAAGACCGACGGCGTGCCGTTATTCGTGGAAGAGCTGACCAAGATGGTGCTGGAGTCAGGGCTCCTTAGAGAAACCAATGAGCACTACGAACTCACTGGACCGCTGCCGCCGTTGGCGATTCCGTCGACATTACAGGATTCGCTAATGGCGCGGCTGGATCGACTCGCTTCCGTACGAGAGGTGGCCCAACTAGGCGCTACGATCGGGCGCGAGTTTTCATACGAACTGCTGCAGGCGGTATCGCCGCTAGAGGAGCGTGCTTTACAAAATGGACTTCTGCAGCTTGGGGAAGCTGAATTGATCTATCAACGGGGGACACCACCACAAGCTGTTTACATATTCAAGCATGCGCTCATTCAAGACACCGCGTATCAATCGTTGCTCAAGAGCAAGCGCCAGCAGCTCCACCGGCAGATTGCCACCGTGTTAGAGGACCGTTTCCCGGAGATAAAAGACACCCAGCCCGAGCTACTGGCCCATCACTACACTGAAGCCGGGCTTATTTCACAAGCTATTCCCTACTGGCAACAAGCTGGACAACGCGCCGTGGCGCGTTCAGCTTACGTCGAAGCGATCAATCACCTCAGCCGGGGACTGGAGCTGCTCAAGACTCTGCCGGACACGCCTGAGCGCCAGCAGAAAGAATTTGATCTACAAGCCGCGCTATGTGCACCTCTCATGATTACTAAGGGGTACACTGCCCTGGAGGTAGAGGCTCTCTCTCGCCGAACAATAGAGCTATATGCCCGGAACTCCAAGATGTGGAGTTAGAGGGGAAGGGATATAATCAGGGCGGGAAGAGTCACCCGGAGAGAGGAGTACTGATGTTGAGCCCAGAGGACTATCAAGAAGCCCTGCGACGCTACAAGAACAAAAAGCTTAATGGCCACGAGCGCCAACGCTATCATGCCCTGTTGCTGGTGACCAAAGGCTACACGTCTCGTCAGATCGCCGACATTCTCTTTGTGGATGAAGAGACCATCAGTCGCTGGGTACGACAGTATCAAGAGCAGGGGCTGGCAGGCCTCAAGAATCATGTCCAATAGGGCGGAGAGCATGGGCAGCGCCGGTTGAGTGAGATGGAGGTGACCCAGCTCAGTGAGGTATTGGAGCACGAAGCGATGCCGGGCACGGCGGTAGGCAGTGGGTGGACCATCGGAGCGATTCGGGCGGTGCTGGAAGAGCGCTTCAACGGGCCCTACGGCCAGCGGGGCGTGCGCAAGTTGAGGGGGCAGTTGCACTGGAGTTATCAGCGAGGGCGGAAGCTGTACATCAAGCGCAGTGCTGCCGAACAGGCTCGCTTTGCATGGGAGACCACAGCAGCACTGGCAGATCTAGCGGCGCGTGGCGTGCCGGTCACCCCCTTGGCCGGGGATCAAAGTAAAGTGTATCTGGAGGGGACAGTGGCGCGGCGCTGGAACCCGGTGGGCCAGCAGCCGCTGATCACGGATGGGGCGCGCAGCCAAGCGGCAGAAAACATCGATGGAGCGGTCCATCTGGGGACAGGAGAAGAGAGCGTGCCCTTTGGGATTGACTGGCAAGACTCGGAGGCGACCATCTGCTGGCTGGAACAGGTGCTGGCAGCTTG
>CAZUFQ010000398.1:0-6571 GCA_964618735.1 uncultured Enterobacteriaceae bacterium | reverse complement strand
CGTGTCGGAGACCTAGTATCACTGGTCTTTAAAGAACCGCAAGACATTCCCACTCTCTATACAGATGACAACAAGGTCTCACAGATCTTACGAAACTTTCTTTCTAATGCCTTGAAGTTTACTGAACAGGGAGAAATACAAGTCTCGGCAACTCTCTCGCCTGAAGGTGATGCTGTTATTTTTGCCGTGACCGACACCGGCATCGGCATCGCGCCTGAAGATCAGGAGCGGATTTTTCAGGAATTCACCCAATTGGAAAATCCCCTCCAAAAGCGGATCAAAGGAACAGGATTGGGGCTTCCTTTATGTCGAAGACTTGCGGAATTATTAGGGGGGAGCGTTACTGTACAGAGCACTCTCGGGGTGGGCTCTACTTTTTCTGCTACTATTCCGCTGCACTATAAGCCCCTAAGCGTCGCTAGTACTGAGGGTGAAACACAATGGGAACTTGATCCCACCCGCATCCCTGTGCTGATCCTTGAAGATGAAATAGATACTCAATTCATCTATGAAAAATTTCTCAAAGGGACCCAGTTCCAGCCAATTCCTGTATTGTCAATTTCCGCAGCACAACAGGCTTTGTTACAGATCCGTCCCCGAGCTATTATCCTGGATATTCTCATGGCAGGAAAAAATACCTGGTCCTTCTTGTCGGATATCAAAAGCTCTCCTACAACCAGAGACATTCCGCTGCTCGTTGCCTCCACTGTGGAAGACCAACGTAAAGGCCTCGCCTTGGGCGCCGACGCTTACTGTGTCAAACCGATTGAACGTACACAGCTCCTGGCGGAACTCATGCGATTCACCGGTCCATCACGGTTTCCTCGAATACTAATCATTGATGATGAAGAGATTTCTCGTTATGTTCTGAGGCAATTTCTTGTCGGCTCTCCCCACGAAATTATCGAGGCGATGACTGGGCTCGAAGGTCTCCTGCACGCCCGAGAGGATCAACCTCAACTCATTTTTCTTGATCTGAGTATGCCCGGGATGGACGGCTATCAACTTTTGGCGCAACTGAAAGCCGATCCATTGACGAAGGACATTCCGATTATTATTAGTACGGCAAAAGTGATGAGTGAGGAGGAAAGAACGCAGCTTACCGCGCAGGGGGTAACAATTCTACCAAAGGCGGCGCTGTCGCGTGAGGCGGTAGCAAACGCACTCAAGACAGCGATAAGAAACTAAGCCTGAATCCTGAGTCTCGCTGGGGGAAGAATACAAAAATGCGGCTCTCCTGCGCCTGGTATTTTTATTCAGACTCTTCTGTGTATATTGAAAAGTAAGGGAGATGATGGACAATATTCCTATCACTATCTTAAACGTGGAAGACAACGAGGCGACCCGCTACGCGAAGACGCGCATTCTCCAGCGGGCGGGCTACGTTGTCAAAGAGGCAGAGTCAGGAACGGCGGCCATGCGCATGATTGCCGAGGAACCGCCGCATATCGTGCTGCTCGACGTCAAACTCCCTGATCTTAACGGGTTTGAGATCTGCAGGCAGATCAAAAATAATTCGGCTACGGCCTCGATCATCGTAGTCCAGATGTCGGCCGCTTTTGTAGACAAAGAAGATCGGGTGCGCGGGCTAGAGGGCGGCGCCGACGGCTACCTGACGGAGCCTGTCCATCCCGAGGAATTAGTCGCGACGATTAGAGCCTTCGTGCGACTGCAGCAAGCAGAAGAAAGGCTCCGGGTAGTAAACACTGAACTCCAACGTTCAAATAGAGATCTCCAACAATTCGCTTATGTCGCCTCTCATGATTTTCAAGAGCCCTTACGCATGGTCACGAGCTACGTCCAGCTACTAGCCCAGCGCTATGAGGGGAAACTCGATCCTGAAGCCGATGAGTTTATAGGCTATATTGTCGAAGGGGTCATGCGGATGCAAAAATTGATTACCGCGCTCCTCGACTATTCCCGTGTGCAAACCAAGGAGTCCCAGTTTGAGCCGACTGATTGCAACGAAGTCTTACAGCGTGTGTTGCTTTTGTTGCAACTACAATTAGAAGAAGCTCAAGGCGTCGTCACGCACGATCCTTTACCCACCGTTTCTGCTGATGCCACGCAACTAGGACAACTGTTGCAAAATCTCCTGAGTAACGCCTTGAAGTTTCATGGCCAACAGCCCCCACAGGTGCATATTTCCGCGCAACCAGAAGGCAAACAGTGGGTTTTTACAGTACAAGATAAAGGAATCGGTCTCGCCCCTCAATTTGCAGAACGTATCTTTGTCATCTTTCAGCGTCTTCACACACATCATGAGTTTCCTGGAACCGGGATGGGGCTGGCCATCTGTAAAAAAATTGTCGAACGACATGGAGGTCACATTTGGGTAGAGTCCGAACTAGGAAAAGGATCGACTTTTTATTTCACCCTTCCTCGACAGTAGAAAAAACATGACACACGACGAACCCCAGATGCTGTTATTGGTAGAAGATAATCCCGCAGATGCGCACCTGATCAGCACGGCTCTCAGATACGCCGACTCGCAGCAATTTACCCTGGTGCATGTTGAGCGGCTGAGCGTCGCCCTCTCCTGGTTAGAAAAAAAACAGTTTGCGTTGATCTTATTGGATCTCTCGCTTCCTGATAGTTATGGACTTGACACGATCAAGCAGATCCAAACGCATGCTCCCCGCGTGCCAGTAGTCGTGATGACCGGACGCAATGATGAAGAGCTGGCGATTAAAGCTCTCCAAGAGGGAGCACAGGACTACTTGGTCAAAGGCCAAGGCGAACCGCATACGCTGATGCGGGCGCTCCGTTACGCTATCGAACGGCATCGCTTGCTGCAGGAACTCCAAGCGAGTGAGAAACGCTATTACAACCTGTTCGAGAATGCGAGCGACGCGTTGTTGTCTTTTACGCTGGAGGGCGTTGTTACTGATGTCAACCATCAACTCGAAGCGCTGGTGGGATACTCACGCGAGGAGATTATTAAACAGCATTACAGCAAGCTATTTACATCAGCTTCTACTACCATGATAGAAGAGCGGCTCCGGTGCGTACCGACTGAAGAACACGATTCTCACCTCTCTCCCATCATAGAATTAGAGATGGTTCGCAAAGACAACACCACGGTTCCAGTTGAAATTCGCGACAACATTCTTAACAACCTCCAAGGACAAGCGATTGGCATGTTCGTCATGGCCCGCGACATTTCGGCGAGAAAAGCCCTCGAACAACAACGAGCCGAGTTTCTCGCCATGCTGACGCACGATATTAAAAATCCCCTCACTGCCCTCATCGGATATACCGATTATCTGCTCGCCACTACAGCGAAAGGCGACTTCTCCAAACATGCCGAGGTGCTGCCGTGGATGAAAAGTAATGCGTTCACTATCCTCTCTTTGGCGAACAACTATCTCGATCTCTCTCGTATAGAAGATCACCAGCTCACGCTCGATAAAAAACTCGTGGACCTCCATGAAATATTGAGTCAAATTGGACAGCAATATGCGGGCGAAGCACAGCACCGAGAACTCACCTTTGAGGTGCAGCTGCAAGAGCAGCCCTGCTGGATTGAAGGCGACCGGCTCGCGCTCGAACGGATCTTCACCAATCTTCTCCACAATGCTCTCAAGTTTACTCCGAAACGGGGCCAGATTACCCTTAGTTCAATAGTGAAGCATAGCGAGATAGTTGTGATGGTGGCGGATACTGGGCCGGGGATAGCGCCGGCAGAAATCCCCATGCTTTTCCAGAAATATAGGCGAGCGCCTGGCGCGCGTCGCCCGGAAGGCACGGGACTAGGCCTTTTTATTGTGAAGACCTTAGTAGAAGCGCATCAAGGAAGAATCGAAGTCGAGAGTACGCCCGGCTCCGGCGCTCGCTTTCGCGTGTTTCTACCGCTCAAAGCGCTCTAGTCTAATAAGACCGTCTCAAAATCGCAGATGCGCCCCCAGACCAATCGTTTCAATGCTGCGAGTATAAAACTGGCCGTTGGGAGAATGGCCATGAAAATACTCCACTAGCAATTGTAAACGCCGCTGACCAAGTCGCCAGTTCTCAAACTGCACTCCGCCTTGTAGAGAAAAATTGGTGCTCCAATTATTCTCTTCTTCATTTTTGAAATCCGCAGCAAAGATAGGCGTAATGTTATCATTCGCAAATCGCCAGGGGCTGGTGATTTCGACGCCGTACTGCGCGCTCCAGGGCTCCAGGTTAGGCTCTTGATCAAAGAGATAACCACCCCCGCCATAGAGCCGCAGGGCGTTGAAAAATTTGTAAGACAGTTTGAGTTCAGCTTGTTCGTAACTGAGATTGATGCGCTTCGCTCGATTGCGCAGCACAAACTCATCTCCGAGATGTGAGCTTTGGTGAAACACTCGTAGCATTGCCGCAAGCTGCTCGTAACGATAACTCGCAAAGACCCCGCCGAGATAATCAGCATTGACGAGATCCTTTGAAGGGGCATCCAGATCAAACAAGGAGAAAACCCCAGCCTGGAGGCCAAATTCCCAGAGGCCGCCAAAGGGAGCGCGATTACGGTAGAGCGCAAACGTTTCACCAAAGTTAGCTGAGCCTGTATCCCTGAGCTGTTTATCTTTAGTGTAATAACGGTACGCGATCGAGAAGTGAGGCCAGCGAGGATCGGCGATCAGTTGATCAAAGAGGTAACCTTCTGGCAAAAACGTCGACTCATTGGCGGCGATCTCTGTTTCTATCGCTTGACCGTGCTGCCGTAGGGCTGGCGCGGATGACGCCGTGGCTTCCGCCGGAGTAGAAGCGAGCAACTGCTGTCGTCTATGCAGTTCGACATGACGCACCCCTCGAATCTGCGAAAGCACCTTTATCAATTGATCCTGGTCTACTCCTGTTAAATCTGTCGCATCTAATTGCAGTTCGCCATTTTGTACTTGGAGAGAGGCGCTGGACAAGTGAAAGGTTTGTTCGAGCACTGCAGCCGCATATCCGGCAATGTATGCATCAGTTGATGTTTCAGCACCAGCCACCACACTCATCTGACAGCAAAGGCCCAGTCCCCAACACCAAAGATAAATGAAGCGTTTCATTGTTTTCTCCTCGACACTGGCGAGTATTGCTGAGCAAAATAAACGCCAACCTGAGGAGAGCTGCGTCGCTTGAGGAACGTCGCTATGCGCGACGCTCAACGGCGCACATGTTGTGAATTCATACCAAAATGCACCCCAGGATGAGAGCCTTTCTACATTTGTCGCGTCACTCCGCTGTTGTACTTTACTATCCTGGCATATCCCTTGCTCCCTTAAGATAACTGATACGCGTGGTAATGGGTCCTTACGGTCGCAGCGAAACTTTTCGCAAGAAAGGAAAAGCACATGAAAAAAAATACCTTACGACACACTCTTCTCGCATTGAGTGTTACTGCGTGGTTAGTTCCAAGTTATGCGCAAAGTCAGTCGGTAGGAGGAAATTCTTCCAGCCCTGTTGGCAATAGTTCGCCCACCACACCTAGTTCTTCCACTTCGTCAACAAGCAAGGGAGACGATCATTCGAGCAGTACAGCAGATTCATCCATGAACGCTGAGTCTCCTCCCATAGAAAGCGGCGCTCATTCAGGCATGAGCAGTTCAAGCTCGCGAGCTGTGAACGCGATAGGAACAAAAGGGAGCATGGAGAGCGACCAGGCTATGACTGAGGCAGATGTAAAGTTAAACAGTCGACTTCGCGCTGCACTCACCAGTGATTCTTCGTTGCAAGACGCAAGCCGGAATGTCAGCATTCATAGCGATCATGGCGTAGTGACGTTGAATGGCGCCGTGGCCACTGAGAAAGAAAAATCGGATCTCGAAAACAAAATTCAACGCATGGCCGGTGTAAGTCGAGTGGACAATAACCTGCAAATGGCCCCGCGGACGAGCAATAGCGCAGCGCGGAGCGACTCTACTGTCACTCGATAAGAATTGTGAGTAGCAATTGAAGACGAGGGTGCATAACCATTTCTTAGTAATAGTATACTTAGTGCTCTGTGGATTCCGGGCGAGCCTGCCCCGTACTTGATACAGAGGCCGCAGGCCACAGCCCGGAGTCCAGGATATGGCTAGGCGCCCAAATGGGATAGAGCGTAGAGAAAATCTCCACATCGTTTTCGGGGATAACGCTATTCACTACAGATCTTCCATCAACCTCCTAAGCATGTCACGCTGAGTCTGATGACTTTGCTTAAAGCCTGACCTAAACATAGTGAAGGAATAACTTCGCGGAGGGTCTTCAACCGAGCTTCTTCGCGGATTCGCAGCTTAGAATGACAGCCGTGAGAGGTTTAGGGCTTTCTAACTTTCTGACTCTACACATATGACCTTACCTATTGAGGATTATGCACTCATCGGCGATTGCGAGACAGCAGCCCTGGTAGGACGCGATGGTTCCATTGATTGGCTGTGCTTGCCACGTTTCGATTCCGGCGCGTGCTTCGCCGCGCTGGTCTGCACGCCGGATAACGGCCGCTGGCGCATCGCGCCCGCTGTGCCGGCGGTGTCGGTGCACCGACGCTACCGTCCCGGAACGATGGTCCTGGAGACGGTGTTCGAGACCGCGGAGGGCAGCGTCGCCCTGATCGACTTCATGACCGCGGCCACCGGCAACT
>CAZUFQ010000397.1:477-6575 GCA_964618735.1 uncultured Enterobacteriaceae bacterium | reverse complement strand
TCTAACACCACTCATAAGGGGGCGCGTGACTGAACAATGCGCTCCCTGTCCCCACCGCACTGCGTTGCCGTCCGCTTGCGGTTACGGAGAAGCTGAAAACGGTGCATCCTCATGAACAATATAGAACCACCAAGATCTCCATTACCGCCGTTCACCGCGCAAACTGCAGCCCAAAAAGTCCGCATGGCCGAAGACGCCTGGAATACTCGGGACCCTCAGCGCGTGGCGCTAGCGTATACGCCGGACAGCATCTGGCGTAACCGCTCGGAGTTCTTCGCTGGCCGCGAAGCCATCGTGCAGTTTTTGACCCGCAAGTGGAACAAGGAGTTAGATTATCGCCTCATCAAGGAGCTTTGGGCTTTTCATGACAATCGTATTGCGGTCCGATTTGCCTATGAATGGCATGATGACTCCGGCAACTGGTTTCGTTCCTACGGCAATGAAAATTGGGAATTCGACGAGCATGGATATATGCGACGCCGCATCGCCAGTATCAATGATTTGCCCATTAAAGAGAATGAACGCAAGTCTCACTGGCTGTTAGGGCGTCGCCCGGATGACCACCCAGGGCTTTCGGACCTAGGGCTTTAGCCTCGTACTATCGCCTCACATAATGTGAGACCTTTCGATGATCTAAGACATGCGGCTTTGGTCGTTACATCCACAATATCTCGACGTCCGAGGTCTCGTTGCGTTGTGGCGAGAAGGACTGCTTGCGCAGGCGGTTCTCCTGGGACGGACACAAGGCTACCAATATCACCCTCAGCTCCTGCGGTTCCGTGCTGCCCCAGCGCCCGGAGAGGCTATCGCGGCGTATCTGCGCTTCGTCCATGCCGAAGCTGAAAAGCGTGGTTATCACTTCGAGGCGACAAAGATTGGCCGCGTTGGGAAGGTCGAACTACTGCCGGTAACGCGAGGCCAGCTCCACTATGAATGGCGGCATCTCATCGGAAAACTGAAGACGCGCGCGCCCTCTTGGCTTGAACAATTTGTCGCCGTTAAAGAGCCGGACCTTCATCCCTTATTTCGGGTTATTACTGGTGGGATTGCAGAGTGGGAGGTAGTTCCAACCTCACAAATAAAGTCAACAAAACAAACTTAATCTTCTCGTTGCAACGAGAGATAGACCGGCCCGGCGCCAAATAACATCCCTATCCACGTCCAGAGGCCGCCGTAGTTGGAGGTTACGAAGCGGATGTGCTCACCGGCACGCGCGTTAAATTCCACGGTCTTATTCATGAGCGTGTTATGGGCATAAAGCCGATGAGGGCCGGGTGGAATGTCCCGCGTGATGGATTCTCCATAATGCAACGTTGCGAAAGGCTGGTCGTCCAGCTCAAGAAAGACGTCTCTCGTGCCAAGATCGCTTCGTAAGGTGCGAGAAATAGTAAGCTGCGTCTGTAGGGTTTCCATGCCGAATTGCTTATGAAAACTTGATCCCAGGTCTAGCCCGGAGCCTCAGCTCAGCTCCTTACTCGAATACCCCAAAATTCGTCGAGCGATAATCATTAGATTAATTTGCTGGGTGCCCTCAAAGATGTCATTGATCTTGGCGTCGCGCATCCATTTTTCTACGAGATGCTTGCGCGAGTAGCCAAGTGGCCCTAGTAGTTCAACCGCTTTCTGCGTGACCTGTGTGACAGCGAGTCCGGCTTTGGCTTTGGCCATGGATGCTTCCAGGCTATTGTGCAGGCCCTGGTCCATCATCCACGAGGCGCGCCAGGCGAGCAGTCGCGCCGCTTGCAGATTCGCTTCCATTTCCATGAAATCGCGTTCAACAGTTGTCAACTTCGTAGGCGGCACGTGGTAACGAATTGTGACGCCTTCTTTTTGCAGCGCCTCGCGGACAAAATCGACTGCCGCGCGGCCAATGCCAATGGCGCTGGCCGCGACAATGGGGCGGGTGGCGTCAAACGTCGCCATGACGCCCTTAAAGCCTTCGGTTGATTGCTGCACTTCCGGGCTGCCGAGAATATTTTCCAGCGGGATACGACAGTCTTCAAACACAAGCATGGCAGTGTCTGAGGCGCGAATGCCCATTTTGTCTTCTACCTTTGCGACGGTCATGCCCGGGGTATGATGATCGACAATAAACGCCTTGATGCCGACGCGACCAGCAGATTTGTCCACGGTCGCCCAGACAACGACAAATCCTTCCGATTTTTCTACTGCCATTTTGCCGCTGGTGCAGAAAATTTTCGTGCCGTTAATGACCCAATGGTCGCCATCGCGCACAGCCGTCGTCGTAATCGCAGCGGAGTCCGAACCGCAGCCTGGTTCGGTAATCGCCATCGCGCCCCACTTAGGATCGCCGTCGCGAAAACGCATCATGAAACGTTCCTTTTGCTCGGGCGTGCCTGCCGCCATCACTGCAGCGCCTCCGAGGCCGGCGTTGGGAATGCTCAGGTAGAGACCAGCATCACCCCACGAGAGTTCTTCAATGACGACGGCCATGCGCACTTGACGTTCGGATGGCTTGCGCTCTCTTTTTCCTTCTTTCTTTTCGGTGTCGAGGCTGACCATGCCTTTGGTCGCGGTCCACATCATGTTGATCCAGTCCATCGGTTTTTCATGTTCCCGCTCGTCATACTCGCGCGAGATAGGACGCATGGTTGATTCGGCCATCATGTGGACCATGTTGCGGGTGTTTTCAGTTTCTGGGGAGAGAGAGAAATCAATCATGGAGCCTCCAAATCGGCATTGGCTTAGAACTCGTTCGCTAAAGGAAGTGAAATGAGCGAGCTATGAGCTTATACGATAGCTAGTCCTTCAAACGTAGCGAAACCCCGCCCATTGCGCAGCCACATTTCCACAGGATGGTCGCGAATATAACCGTGGCCGCCGAGGATTTGCACCGCGTTATCGGTCACCTTCAGCACAGTGTTGGCCGCATAGTTCTTGGCCAAGCACGCCTCCCTGGTCGCACCGGAAACGCTCGCGCTGATGGGTTGATCGAGCCCAGCGTCGATTTTCCAGGCCGCCTCCCATGTGAGCAGTCGGGCTGCATCAATTTCTGTCGCCATCTCCGCAAGCATAAAGGCGATGGCTTGTTTTTGCGCAATAGCGACGCCAAAGGCGCGTCGTTCTTTGGCGTAGTCACGAGCATACTCAAATGCGGCGCGCGCGACGCCGATAGCGAGTGAAGCGAGTGCGACTCTTGTGCGATTGAATATCGACGAGAGAGTGCCGGTCAAGCGGGAGGAGGCAGGCACGAGGCAGTTTTCTAGTTTCACTTCATACGTTGCAACCGCTTTTATGCCCATGTTCTTTTCACGTTCGCTGACCGTGAGTCCTGGCGTGTCACGGGGAACAAGGAATGCCGCAGGACCATCAGCGCCTTGGGCGTAGACCAGGAGATGTTGAGCGTCCGCTGCGAGCGGGACGTAACATTTTGCGCCGTTAAGGATAACGTCGTCATTGTGGGCGAGTGCCATCGTTGCGAGTTCATTGACATCAAACCCAATGCGCGGCTCCATGATGGCTGCAGTCCCTACCGTGAATGTGGCGCCCGCATAGACGGGTAGAACCTGCTGTTGCTGTTCTTCACTGCCGAGAGCAACAATCGGTTGGATAACAAGGCGCGGGGTGAGGATATGGAGGGCGATAGCAAGGTCACCCCAGGCGAGTTCTTCACACACTAAAACGCCGGTGATCGCAGAAGGTGTTTCTCCGACGCCGCCAAACGCCTCAGGAATGACGCTCTGGACGAGCCCAAGTTCCCAGGCTTGTTGCACGAGATGACTGGGAATTCTCCCACTTTCGTCCGCGTCATGCGCGACCGGGCGGATTTGCTCCCGAGCGAAACTGGCGACCGTGTCACGGATGAGTTGTTGCTCTTCAGTTGGTTGAAAATTGACCATGTAAACTGCCTTCTTTCCTTGTGGAGAACGATTGCGCTCACTATATTACCAGCGCCATGGCAAGCGGCCAGAGGGGGAGAGTAGGGTCAGTCTCAAGAAGCGTGAGGCCCAAAGGGAAGCCATACCTGAAAGGTCGAACCTTTACCAAGTTTACTCTCGACAGAAATCGTTCCGTCGAGCATGGCAACCAGCTGACGGACGATGTAGAGCCCTAGCCCGACGCCTTTTTTATTGCGTACAGGAGAAGCGTCGGCTTGGCGAAAGGGTTCAAAAATCACTTGCAACATCTCCGGCGCGAGACCAATGCCGGTATCACGCACGGAGACGAGGACGCCATTGTCTTGTCGGTGCGCGGAAACGGTGACGCCGCCTTCTTCGGTAAATTTGAGAGCGTTTGTTAACAGATTCTTTAAAATCATGCGTAACTTGATAGGCTCGGTGCACAATGGCGGAAGCGCATCCTCCGTTCGCCATTCAATCGTTAACGCAGAGCCATTCGCTAACTGCTGTATATCGGTCTGAAGATCCGCGAAAAGCGAAGGAAGATGGACTTCTTCGAGGGCGCGAGGGGCGCGGTGATTTTGTAAACGGCTGAGATCCAGCATCGTGTTGACAAGATCTAATAATTCTCGCGCGCTGTTGTTCATTCTGCTGAGAACGCGTTCTTGCTCGGCCGTTAAGGGGCCAAACGCTTTGTCTTGCAACACCTCATTGTAGCCCAAAAGAATGTTGAGCGGCGTGCGCAATTCGTGAGAAACGGAGCCGACAAATTCTTCCTTTAGGCGATTGGCGTGCTCCAACTCCTCGAACAGTTTGGCGTTAGCGAGCGTGAGAGAAGCTATTTGCGAGATTCCTCGCGCAATACGTTTGTATCGTGGGTAAATCTGTTTGCCTCGTCGATACCAGACCCGTTGCACGCCGATGATGTTGCCGCCGTGATATAAAGGGAAATACAAGACTGTCGCGATCCGAAAGCGTCGCAGGATGCTTTGTTCAATTGGGTCTCGGATGTCTTTCGTGAGGCGTTCGACAACACCTTCTTGCTGCAAGTGAGAGAAAAGGTGAGCAAAACGTTCCGGCGGGACGCTGAAGGCGCGGCGGGCCTCGGTCTGCTCGGCTGTCTCGCCGTAGCCGGCGACAATCTTGTACGCCTTCTCCGTCGGTTGCCAGAGCATGGTATAACCGTAATCACCATCGAGAATCTCGGTTGTCAGTTGACAGAGGCGATCAAGGGCAGCGGAGATATTGAGCGACGAGAGCATTTCTTGGCCGAAGCGAGCAAGGGTGGCATTGACCTCGCCTTCTTCTTTGATTTGCGCTTCTGTCCGACGACGTTCGGTGATGTCGCGCAGGATCGCCTGATAGCCGATTGGAATGTTTTGCTGATCGCGGATAAAACGTCCGCGAATTTCAACGGGGACGTGACTGCTATCCTTGCGGAGAACGGTAATTTCGTACCGCGAGGCGAGGGGTTCGCCACGGAGTCCTTTGCCGATCCGTTCGGTAATCAGAGATGAAGAATCGGGGCTGAGGAACTGGTGATAATGACTCCCAAGTAATTCCTCTTGCTTCCATCCCGTCAGTATTTCTACGGCGTGATTTACACTGGTGATTTTGCCGTCTATGGAGAACGCGCAAATAGCGTCGTTGGCGTCCTCGACGAGACGCCGGTATCGTGTTTCACTTTCTTGCAGCGCTTCTGTGAGGCGAGCGCGTTCAATCGCGAGGGCGGCTTCATCGCTCAACAACTGGAGGAGGCGAATGTCGTCTTCTGTGGCTGCTCGATGCTCAGTGTAACTCAAGACGAATACCCCGATTGATTTTTCTCCGCTCATGAGGGGCGCACACCAAATATCCTGAATGAAGGGATAGCGAGTACGAAGACGTTCAGTCCATAGGAATGATTCAGGAATATTGGGAATAACAATGGGCGCCTTTTGACGAAATGCCAGTGCAACCGGACCCGATTCCGACAAGATTTGGACCCGCTCCTGACGGAACATGTCAAGATTGAGGCCGTAACTGGCTACACCGCGTAGTTCTGTGCCGTCTTCGGTGACCAGTCCGACGGCTCCATGATTGGCGCCGAGCAAGTTTCTTGCTCGTGCAAACAAATGGTCAGCAATTGTTTGGACATCAGGGGCGCGCGCCAAGTCACGGACAAGCTGATACAAAATGTCTTGTTCGCGTGCGCGGGAAAAGGGGGCGGGGCAATTTTCTTTTTTCTCCATTGACCCG
>CAZUFQ010000397.1:0-467 GCA_964618735.1 uncultured Enterobacteriaceae bacterium | reverse complement strand
GCTGGTCTAGGCCGAGAGGAGACTAATCGTCTTTTCCGCCGGCGGTGGAGGAGGGAGGGGCGACATTGTCTTTTTTCTCGATGACGACGTTCTTTAGGTTTTCGTGTTTCGCCAAAGATGCCCGGAAACATGTTTGTTTGCAACCTCTCCTTGTTTCTGGAGACGCCGCACGCTTTTCTCGATCAGAGGGGCATGGTAGTGTCCTTCCCGATCGGCGCCGTGCAAGGGAATGAGGCAGCGAACAAGAGTTTTGTGTAAGATGATGATGAGGAGATGCTGCTGTGGCTGGTGATCATGGGATAATCAATCCGAACGCGTTCAAGCGTCGTTTATTACGTGCGGCTGTACAGGAGAACGTGAGGGTAATGGCAGGCGAGTGGCCGCGACTTACCCTTCCTCAGCCGACTTCTCGCCCCACCTGGTTGACTCTCAGTGTAGTGATAGTTTTCCTTTGCCATTGGAGATCT
>CAZUFQ010000396.1:0-6612 GCA_964618735.1 uncultured Enterobacteriaceae bacterium | reverse complement strand
CGGCAGCCTATCACCTCGGTTCATAATCCGGAAGTTATTCTTGCTTGAAGCCTAATATTAACCTGAGCTAGCCTGCACAGAACAACGGCGCCAGTCCCGACGTCTTTATCCGTAACATTGGCGCTGGTGGGGTGCGCCAGGCCTTTGTGCGCTTTGACCTGTCCCTCGATGGCGTGTGTGTATGTGAGGTTTGTGGTTGTTAGTGAAAGCGATTTGTGCAAAATTTCCGACGGCTCTCACAACATGCTGAGCAATAGTAAGATTGTTCCTGATAAAGGATGAAGTAAGAGGTGGGGCTTAAAGCCAAAGAACCATCCTTTATTGCTCTTGCCAAAGTAGGCCCCTTCGTCCCGCAACAGCCGCACCCACCCGTGGCGAATGGGGGTGCAGAGCGGAATGGGTTTACTATCGATCGAAGACAACCGCGCCGGGTGCGCTTTGAAGAATTCATCCACAAAGCAGTAGATCTCGATCATGTGGTGGTCTACGCTGCTGTCCATAGGTTGTCATCCTCGGAGAGAATCAAAGGTCACGCTTCGATTCTATACCTCCGCATTGGATTGACGACCTTGCTATTGCAACTCAAGACTGAGGTTGACAGAAGGAAGGAAACTATGATGCTTCAGAAACTCTCGATGGTTGTTGCGGCCATGATGCTGACGGCTTCAGTCGCAAATGCTACGATGGTCCAACTTCAGCCTATCCCTGACGCCTTCGCGCGCCTCGGGCATAGCTGCGGTGGTATCAAGCAGCAGATCTTTGGCGAGGGCTTCGATGCCGGGGGCGACGTCACCGGGTATGTCTTTGCGGTGACCCGTTGTGGCGGTTCTGGCAGGGGTGGGGGCTACCGCACTACCACCTACTCTACGTGGGTTGGGGTGGCATGGAATCTTAACGGCGTCGTAATCTACGAAGCCACCCGCGTTCCGAGTCCTGACCCGAGCATCGCCGGGGCATATCACTCTGGCAGTCTTGTGGGCGGAGCGAATTACCCCACCTGTAATAACACCTCAGAGTACGACAACGCCTTCACCTGCTTCTCAGTTCCGGTAGTTGACGGCTCGTACTCGGTGCAGACCTCACTGTACGTCATCAACCAGGCGGCTTGCACGGCGAGCAACACCACGTACTGCACGTATCGTGGACTCCTCACTACGCCGTGAACGCCCTGCTGGGAGAGCGGCGGCTGAGAGAGCAGCAGCAGCTGGTTCCCGTTGTAATCCCATCTCTATTCACAAAGGAGGGTATATGGTTAAGGGCAGTTGTTTATGTGGAGGTATTCGGTTCGAGGTCGATGAGATTCTCCTTCTTACTCATTGCCACTGCGTCAACTGTCGAAAGCTTAGTGGAGCGACCTTTGCGACCTACGCCCATGTGAAACCTAGGAAGTTCCGTTATGTGAAGGGAATCGATCTGATCGCTCAGTACGAATCCGCGCCGGGGAGCTATCGGAGTTTCTGCAAGATCTGTAGTTCCACAGTGCCGGGGCAGGCGGATTACCTGCCGACGATCAGCATCCCAGCCGGGCTGTTTGACGACGACCCCGGGGTGCGGCCTGCACTGCACACCTTTGTGGGGTCCAAGGCCGCATGGTGGGAGATCACGGATGGACTACCACAATATGAGAAATGGGTTCCTGGATATGAACCGAAAAACCGCTCCTAGCGTTCTCCGCATTGCCGCCCGCGCACAGATTGAAATGTTACGCAGCTTCTGAATTAGAGAGGTGCGGCCCCTCTTGCGGTTTTAAGTGAATATGAAAAGTCTTGTCTGAGAATGCACCCCTGACCAGAAGCGCTTTAGATGACAAAAGCAAAGTGATACTGTGAACATTTTGTTTGACTTGGATGGCACGCTGACGGACCCTCGGGAAGGGTTTATCGCATCAATCAAGCACGCGTTGGTAACACTTGGCTGTGCGCTCTGCCCGGACGACGAGATCGCACGCCATATCGGGCCGCCGCTCGAAGAAACGCTGAAGCTTCTCTTGAGAGACGATCCGAGTCGCATCCCGACTGCTGTGACATTGTACCGCGAACGGTATGGGACAAGGGGATGTCTTGAGAACGCTGTCTACCCTGGCGTTGAAGCATCGTTGGAGGACTTACAAGCGAGTGGGGCGACGCTGTTCGTGGCGACCTCGAAACCGCACGTCTTTGCGGACCGTATTCTCACTCATTTCAATCTGAAGCGATTTTTTCGCGCCATTTATGGCAGTGAGTTGGACGGAACCCGCGCCAACAAGGGACATCTCATTGCTCATCTGCTCGAGCGTGAGGCCCTCTGGCCACAGGAAACATTCATGGTAGGGGATCGGGCGCACGATGTAATAGGAGCAGCGGCGAATGGCGTACCCTCGATTGGCGTGTTGTGGGGGTACGGTTCCTACGCAGAGCTCACAGCGGCAGGCGCTTCTGCAGTCTGTGAACATCCTACGCTTTTAGGTCGTGTACTGTCATCTGTCTCCTGTCACCAGCCCGACCGCGGTCTGCGCGCGGAATCTACTGAACCTGGAAAGACCCGGTGAGGCCGTGACGACTGAGAGCTGGGGCGTGAGCCGGCTCCGGAATCTCGTCACTTTTAGCAAGGAGAGAAAGCATGCTCACAGGAAGTTGTCATTGTGGAATGGTCTGCTTTGAGATCAAGGGCGAGGTCTACGGTTTCAAACATTGCCATTGCCACACCTGTCGGAAGATTCATGGCACTGTCTTCGGCTCTAGTGCTCTGACGTCCGCTGCTGGGTTTACGGTAACTGCGGGCGAGGACAACCTCGAACGGTACGAGTCATCACCAGGCAAACGGCGGTGCTTTTGCAAACGCTGTGGGTCCCATGTCTTTGCATACTACGAAGATGATCCTTCATTGATCGTGCTAAGGGTTGGTACGGTGGATAATTTCCCGACCCAGCATCCGCACGCGCATATTTGGGTCAGCCATAAGGCTCCGTGGTATGAGATCCTGGACGATACGCCACAGTTTGAGGAAGACTACTCAGAATCATAAGGTGTTGCATGGCAACATGGAGCAAGACTAATGGAAGACCTGGACAACCAAAAGAACTACTGGGACCGGGTGGGGCCTACTAAATCGTTCTCTCATTCGCTCAACGTGGGCCGCCTGACTGAACTCCTTGATCTCAGTAGTCACATTCTTGATTTTGGCTGCGGCTATGGGCGGGTCCTTGGAACGCTGTATACCCAGGGATATCGCAATTTGCTCGGGGTTGATCCGGCCCCGAGCATGATCGCAGCGGCCCGCCAGCAGTTTCCCCAGTTGACCTTTTTGACTATAGACTCCCCTCATGTACCAATCGCTGATGAGTCGATGGATGGAGTGCTGCTTTTCGCAGTGCTCACCTGCGTCCCGAGTGATGAGGGGCAACGGCGGATCATCAGCGAGATTCGCCGAGTGCTGCGCCGGGGAGGCCTCTTGTACATCAGCGACTTTTGGTTGCAGACTGATAAGCGGAACGTCGAGCGGTATCGGCTGCATCAGGCCAAGTATGGAGTATATGGGGTCTTTGAGTTGCCGGAAGGAGTGGTGCTCCGGCACCAGGAGCGGGGATGGCTTGGACAACTTACGGCGGACTTCACCGTCGTCGGCGTCGATGAGGTCAAAGTGGACACGATGAATGGGCATAGGGCTGAAGCGTTCCAGTGGTTCGGGCGCAAGGGGAGCTCAGCTTGACCCTCTTCGGAGAGAGAGATGCTCGATATATCGAAGTGGGACCAAGACGATGACCCCATCACCAGAGAACAAGTCGACATGTTAGAGGAAATACTGGGCGGGCGCGTGAGCGAGGAAGCCTTGGAAGGATTCCTGATAGTATCTTCTCGCTTCGTCGACGAATTTGGAGGTCATCGGACTGACGAGCTCACGCGCATATTCAAAACGAATTCTGAAGCGGGAAGGAAAGCCCTGAGCCGCAGCCTTGAGCATGTTTGCCGATGGAACGGCGGCATAAAAGGTTATGAGACCCGTTATCCTGTCACTATTATCCCACCACGCCCGGCGTTTCCTTTGTTCAAAATTCTAGGAATCGAAGCGCTTGTGAGTCATGTGTATAGAGTGTTGGATTCGCAAGAGACGGCGCGTCCGACGAGCGAGCCAGTAAGAGATTATATTGCGCGTACTGGCAGATTACCTGCGGTCCCCAGGCAAAGGCGCCCGGTGAGGCGCTCGAAGCCTCAGTTTCATTGGTGTTCGTACGAGACTTGGGAAAATCCCGAAGCAACGCGAAATGCTCTGCAGATATCGCCTGAATGGAACAGTGACTGCAGATTAAGGGCCGCGTTGCCTACGGTGAGCCTTAAGCACTCGGTCTACGTCGCTTTCAATGGAGACCGACGTGATCCGGAGAACAGTAAACGTCGCTTCTATAAGTATTTTTATGAACCCTCAGCGCAGGATCATCCTGGTTTGACGGGCGGCGGGACCCAGGTCGGCGTCGAAGGGAGTCCGATCGTGGCGGTGCTAGAGGAATGGGATGAAAGTTCTGAAAGGTGGATTTCGCTATGGCGGCAGCGCGAATAGAATACCGAGATGGCAAGAGAATCGAAATCAGCGAAGAAACTACGGTGTTTAAGGGGTTCTTCAACGTCGAACGTGCGCAGGTCGCTTTCGAACGCTTTGACGGTAACATGAGTCGAGAGAGCCAACTCCTTGCTATGGAGCGAGGAGACTCGGTTGGGGCGCTCATCCATGATGTTGACTCTGACCAATTGATTCTTGTAAAGCAGTTTCGCTATCCGACCGTGACCCGCAATGGTCCCGGTTGGACAATGGAAATCATTGCTGGCGGGGTCCGCCAAAATGAGGCGCCGGAAGAAGCCATTAAACGGGAAATTATCGAAGAAGTAGGGTATGCCGTCGACGCTCCTCGGCTCATTTCTTCGTTCTACCTTTCTCCAGGAGGGTCAACCGAGCGTCTCTACCTGTTCTTCGCTGCAGTTTCCGACAAACATAAGGTATCGTCCGGAGGCGGCGCCGCTGAAGAGAACGAAGACGTTGAGATCGTTCGTCTAGCGCCCCTTGAACTCAAACGCCTGGTAGACACAGGGGGTCTTATCGACGCAAAGACGCTGATCGCCGCATTGTGGTTCTTTTCTCAAATGGAAACGGTTCGTTGACGGGGGTCTGGACTTGGAATCGTTGGAGGGGAGAGATGACGAATAGTTTTGACCCATACATCTTGAGCTTCGCTTTTGCCGTGCTTGTGGTCAGTGTCTTAGGGTTCAACGTTTTATCTCGCAGTGGAAAGGTGCAGAGATCTAATTTTTATTTTCAGATAGCCTGGGTGTGTATCGCGCTCTTTCCGGTGCTGGTGATTTTTTCGATTTTTCCGAGCAGCAAACTGGAAGGCACGGTTCTTGGCTTTTCGGTCGCCGGGGCATTTGGGGGTTGGGTATTCGTTTGGTGGTTCGGGAGCAGTCGCGCCCTCAAAGCGCTGGACTATGACCAGCTTCAAGCCGAGGCCTCCCGTCTTGAGAAAGAACTGGCTGATCAAAAGGCGATGGCGCCGCAGAAGGGATTCGACGAAGTCCTTCCTTCTGGAATCGCTCGCAGCTTCACAATAAGAACCACTACGAAGAAAATTACGCTCATAACGGGCAATATCTTTGACTTCAAGAAGGCGGACGCGTGGGTCAACTCCGAAAACACGAATATGCAAATGGCCAGATTTTTCGAGGGCTCGGTCTCCGGCACTATTCGGTTCCTTGGCGCCAAGAAGGACAAGAATACCAGCGAGATCCAGGAAGACGTCATTGCCGAGGACCTTGCTCGGAAGGTCGACGGCAGGAAGAGCGTTCCGGCCTCCTCCGTATTCGTCACAACGGCCGGCGAGCTCGAAGCCTCACACAAAGTGAAGCGTATTTTCCATGTCGCCGCCGTTCAAGGCGAACCTGATCAAGGCTTTCGCCCGGTCGCCGATCTCGGCCGCTGTGTCACCAGGGTTCTTGAGGCTGCAGACGGCAAAGAGCAGTCCAAAGCGGGCATCCGCTCCATTTTGTTCCCCATACTTGGCACGGGCCACGGAGGGGCTCAAGTTGACAAAGTCGCTAAAGTTCTTATCGACGCAACTATTACGTATCTTGCCGGTTCGCCTCAGAGCGGTTTGCAAGAGATTTTCTTCATTGCCCGCGAGCAATCCAAGAAGGTGGCATTTGAAAACACGCTCTTGCAACATGAACGCTTGCAAGCAGCGTGATTTCTGACGATGACGCATGGCTTGAGTATCAATATGGATAGGAGAAACCTAGAGGAGTGAAGCATGAGCAAACCAGACCGCAGTTGCATAATCCCCTTCGCAAAGACTCACGCAAGCATCCCTGGTCCCGATGGACAACGAGCGCTCAGCCTTTTGCGGCACGGCAGCCTCGAAGTAAAGCTCTCCCGGCCGTTGCCTCCGAATCGGCAGACGCCCCACTTACAGGACGAAGTCTACATTATCATCTGCGGCCGGGGCGTTCTCGTTCACGAAGACCAGCGTGAAGCATTCGAGGCTGGCGATTGCCTCTTCGTTCCCGCTGGCATCGAGCACCATTTCGAGGATTTCAGCGAGGACCTCGCCGTTTGGGTGGTCTTCTACGGTCCTTCCGGAGGCGAGCTGCC
>CAZUFQ010000395.1:0-6616 GCA_964618735.1 uncultured Enterobacteriaceae bacterium | reverse complement strand
CAACTCCGCCGCGCCTACGCGTTCGCCTGTGTACATCATCTTGCGGGCTTTGTAGACGCCGAATAAACGTTGACAGTGGCGACCGCCACCGAGCAGGCCGACATCAATTTCCGGCAGGCCGATCATGGCGTTTTCTGAGGCGATGAGAATATCGCACGATGCAACCAAGGCGAGCCCGCCGCCGAGGGCTGGTCCATTAATCGCGCCGATAACGGGAACCGAGCACTCCAGGATCGAGTTGAACGCTTCACGAGCAGCGCGCGAGTGCGCCCACATCGCGCCTGGACGTGGCGCTTTCTGCGCGCCTTCGAGTGAAGCCGAACGC
The DNA here is from genome assembly GCA_964618735.1 of uncultured Enterobacteriaceae bacterium. GTDB lineage: Bacteria > Desulfobacterota > Binatia > Bin18 > Bin18 > SYOC01. Next base: position 6,291 of record CAZUFQ010000395.1, on the reverse strand, counting down.
GCCTTCATATCTGCTCCAGCACAGAAACATTTGCCCGCGCCGGTGAAAACGGCAGCACGCACCTCCTCGCGATTGTTCAGGGCGTCGAACGCCGCCTGAATCTCTTCGAACATCTGCTTGTTCATCGCGTTCACCGGCGGCCGGTCAATGGTGACGGTAGCGATGTAGTCCTTGATCTCTGTCTTGATAATTTCAGCGGTCATAGAGTCCCTCCTTAATTCTTATTGAGTCATTTTGTCATCGGGCCATCGAGCCATTAGGAGAAAAACAATGAGATCGAGGCAATAAGTATATCCGTCCCTCGCCGAAATCGATCTGAGTCGTTTGCATGACATATCAGGCAATCCCAGTTGGTCCAGGTTTTGTGTAGATGCCGTGGAACATGCCGGTGATTTTTCCTTTGCGCTCGTACTCTTGCCGGAGGGGCACCAGATCCATATCAACTGGGGAGACAGCAATGAGGCGCGCTTTGTAGATTTCCCACGCGTCTTCTTCTGTCACTTCCAGCAACAACCAGAGGTCCGGATAGAGTTCCTGCCACTCTTCAACTGAGCGTTCTTCCTGCGATTCGATGATTTGCACTTCAGGAGATCTGTGGAGCACTGCCACCATGGTTGGAGACTCCTTTCTCAATCCACTCTATAGCATCTTTACCTTTTGTCTGGCTGCGCTAGCAAGAGTTCCCCTTTGAGGCGGTAGAGTTCGGCTTCGTACTAACGCTCTCCAGTTTTGTCCACAACTTCAAACGCCTCGGCCAGCACGGCTAACCCTTCCTCTTCCTGCTCTCTCCCCACCAAAGGCATGGTGCGTCCCGTTCGTGAGGGAAGATGCTGCCGTTCGCTCTGCACTTGGTAGACAGTAAGGGGCGTGTCAATTCCTTTGACTAAATGTGAGCCAAAGGGCTGACACTCGAAGTGAGCGCCCACCAAATGTTGTGTCGCTGCACTGATGAGCACGGTGTTGGGCTCAGTGAGTCTTTGAATCCGGGCGGCGATATTGGGCGTTTCCCCTAGCGCTAACTGTTCTGGGCGTCCACTGGCGCCCATCTCGCCGATGACCACCAGGCCCGTGTGAATGCCGAGGCGAACTTGGAGACCGGCCTTGAAAGACCGGTCTACCTTCATCCGTCGCTCTGCGACAGTTTTTCGCACGTTGTGCTGATCCTAGGGTAGCCGGGGGTTTGAACCCTCGGCTTGCTGAAATGCCTCAACAATTTCCAATCCCGCCCGCACCGCGCGTCGTGCGTCATCTTCATGAGCTTGAGGATAGCCGAAGTAGACGAGTAGTCCATCTCCCAGATACTGGGCGATATGCCCTTCATAGCGCGTGATGATCTCCCCACAGGTGTGTTGATAGGCGCGCACGACCTTGCGTAACTCCTCGGGATCGAGCTGGGCGGATAGGGCCGTGGAGCCGACGAGGTCGCAGAACATCACCGTCAACTGCCGCCGCTCCGCTAGGGGCTGGGGGTCGGGGATTGGGAATTGGGGACGAAGGACTTCTGGCTTGTCTTTCTCCGTTTCTCCGCTTCTCCGTTTCCGGTTCTACTAGCGCGCCCGTCCACACTAATACCTTGCCATTCTCGTCAATCGCAAGACGTTTGGCGTCGATGAGTTCGTCTTTGAGGGCGTCGAGCACCTCGTCACTCAGTTCAAATTCCAGCTTTAAGGCCCGATATGAGACGCGCCCTTCACGTTGGAGCCAATCGAGTGTCCGCGTCACGACTTCGGAGAATTTCATGAATAGCCTTTATGCTTTACTGTGCTTCTGGTTCGGATAAGTAGACTCGTTGCTGTTTCTTTTCCCCTCACCCTGTCCCTCTCCCCCAAGGGGCGAGGGGACCCAAGGGTAACCTCTTCATGTGAATGCAAACGGTTGTAGTCTTACCGGAATAACGCTCGTGCAATCACCATCCGGTGCACTTCCGACGGACCCTCGCCGATACGACGAACACGGGCTTCGCGATACCAGCGCTCTAACGGGAATTCTTTGGAAACACCGTAACCACCATGAATCTGAACGGCGCTGTCGATGACCCGGCCGAGCACTTCGCTGGAATAGAGTTTGGCAATTGAGGCTTCGAGGCGCGCGTCTTCTCCGCGATCCGCTTTCCATGCCCCATCCCAAATTAACCAGCGAGTTGCGCGCAACTCGACTTCGGCGTCGGCCAGCATCCATTGAATTGCTTGACGTTGGCTCAATGGAACACCAAACGTCGACCGTTGCTTGGCGTGAGCAATGGCCATGCGATGCGCGGCAACGGAAACGCCAAGGTTGCACGCAGAGTAAGGGAAGCGCTGTCTCGTGAGCAGATCGAGGCACAGGTCGAGACCATCGCCTTCTTTGCCGATCATATTTTCTGCAGGAATTTTGCAGTCCTCGAAAAAGACCTCGTTCGGCAATGAAACCGTTCTAATCGTACGAAACGGTCTCGCGGTGAAACCTGGTGTGCCTTTATCAATGATGAAACAGCTGATGCCTTTACGTCCTTTCGAGGGATCAGTGCGCACGAAGACCACGCCCCATTCGGCTTCATGGGCATGGGAGATGAAAATTTTCGTGCCATTGAGCACCCAGTAGTCACCTTGTTTAACGCCGCGACACTGGATAGCGCCGGCTGGGTCTGAACCGCCGCTCGGCTCGGTAATGGCAAAGAACGTATAGGTTCCATCGCGCAGGGCAGGCACGGCGTACTTCTGAAGTTGTTCCTCGGAGCCTCCATAAATGACCGGTGGGGGATAACGACCAAACACGCCGCACCCTGCGTTGTAGAGCCCCATGCGGTGTTGAGACATTTCTTCGAGCAGTACAGACATGCCAAAGGTATTGAGTCCGCCGCCGCCATATTGTTCCGGCGCGCTTAGGCACCAGAGCTTGGCGGCCTTGGTTTTCTGCATGAGGCGGTGATAGTCGTCTTCGGGAATGTCCGCTGCATCAGGATCGATATTCTGCTCGATGGGAATAATTTCATCACGGACGATGCGTCGCACTTGTTCTCGCAGCATCGTCAGTTCTTGCGGAAGTATGAAGCCGGGGAATATATTCATCAGTCGGCCTCCAGAAAGGTTGTAGGGCGCACTTGTGCACCAGTTTTGTCGGTGCGCGGAGCGCACCTTACTTCTGAAACGGAGAAACGGAGACGGGAAGAATCGGAGAAGGAATTTTTGACACACCGATTCTCCGCTTCTTTCTCATCGCGCTCTACGAAACTTCGGCAACGTCACTTCTGGCGTGACATCGTCAAAAACGACTTCGACTGGAATGTCGAGTTTTAACTCCTCGTTCGGAATGTCTGTGATCCATGTGACCATGCGCACCCCTTCTTCTAACTCGACGATCGCCGGGCTATACGGCGTGACATCGGCGAATTGGGGCAGCATAGTTTGTTCCGCCGTGGTCCACGAATAGATTTTGCCTTTGCCAGACGACTTGGCCCACTCCCAGTTGAACGAGCCGCACTTGGCGCACATGTCGCGTGGGACATGCCGCCAAGCGCCACAATCTGTACAATGCTGAAACCGCAGTTCGTGCTTCTTGCAAAATTCGTAAAATTGGCCCGCGTATCCACGCCGCTTAGGCAAGGGCTTTTTATAAGCTGTTGTTGCATCCGCCATATCGTATTACCTCCGTAAAATTACTAAGCTGCCGTCGCCAAAATCGCCCCAGCCGGTGACAAGCCCCAACTCGGCGTCTTTTACTTGTCGTGCGCCGCAGTCGTGACGCAACTGGCGTGTGGCTTCGACAACATGGTTCAGACCCCACACATGTGCTTCTGAATGAAGCCCCCCGTGGGTGTTCATGGGCAACTCCCCTCCAAGTTCGATCCGTCCGTCTTTGATGAAATCTTTGGCTTCGCCGCGTTTGCAGAGTCCTAGCGCTTCAAGCTGCAACATGACGACATACGAGAAGCAGTCGTAAATTTCTATGAAGTCAAGATCTTTCAACTCCACATCAGCCATACGCAACGCATTAGGCGCCGCAAAGCTCAGCCCGATCTTGAACGGATCGGGGCGGGCTGGAATATCATCTGCTGGGTAGGGGTGACCTTCGGCGACGCCAGAAATATAAACCGGCGTATGTTTGAGATCCTTAGCGCGCTCCGGCGAGGTCACTACGACAGCAGAAGCGCCGTCGGTTTCCAGACAACAGTCAAACAACCGGAATGGACGCGAAACCCAGCGCGCATTGCGATAGTCTTCCATCGAGAGCGGCCGTCCACGCATGAAGGCTTTTTCGTTAAGTTGGGCGTGTTTGCGTGAGGCGACGGCGATGGGTCCTGGGGCGTCATCGGGTACGTTAAAAGAATTGATGTAGCGGGTGGCGATCCAAGCGTACCATTGCACCGGCACGGAAGCGCCATACGGCAAATAATACTCACCGATAGTAGTGGCCAATGCCCCAGGCGCGCCGCCCCCGCTTTCTCCGCTGCCCATGTTGCGTACGCGCATGGCAGAGTACCCGTTCCAGCCTAGTGGAACGAGGACGTTCTTTGCAACGCCGCAGGCCACAGCCATCGCTGCACTTTGCAGTGAAGTGATTGGGCTGGCGCCGCCCATATGGACGGTGACGGCGTAGCGCATATCTTCGACGCCGAGATTGGCGGCAAAATGTTCGGCCGTCGTAGCGAGTGGGGGGGGAATGATGCCGTCAATGTCGTGGGGTTTGAGGCCGGCGTCGGTGATAGCGTGCATAGAGGCTTCGAGCATAAGCGCCAAGTCGGTTTTGCCCGAGCCGCGCGTAAATGTGGTCTCGCCGACGCCAACGATGCAGGCTTGATCCTTAAGCGAATACATAAAGGTCCTCCTTACAAGCGGATCAGCTAACGGCGCGGATGGTATACCGGGAAGAGGAGGATTGTAAAGTTCCGAGCGGTTTTGACTCCGCCTTGTCTGATTGTTAGGGTGCTTCATAATTATTTTCCGTACCGAGTGCGAAGGGACGGCAGGTTGGTAGAGGGTGAATGAGCATGAAAGTGCGAGACTTGTTTCGATCGCAGCCCCAGACTTTTTCGTTTGAATTTTTTCCGCCCAAAACGGTGGAGGATATTGAGCAGTTGTTTGAGCGGGCGCAAGAACTGAAACCGTTAGGGCCGAGTTTTATTTCGGTAACCTATGGCGCCGGCGGCTCGACGCGCCGCAATACCATCGACATCGTCTGTCGCATGCAAAAGGAACTCGGCATTGTGGCCGTCGCTCATCTGACGTGCGTTGGTCATACCGAGACAGAGCTGCGCGAGGTGTTGGGTGAACTGCAAGATCGTGGTGTGGAAAACCTGATGTGTTTGCGCGGCGATCCGCCCAAAGGCCAGACCAACTTTGTTTCTGATCCTCACGGCTTTGCGAACGCGTATCAGTTAGTGACGTTGGCCCGTTCGCTCGGTGATTTCAGCATTGGCGTGGCGGGCTATCCAGAGCCGCATCCCGAATGTCTTGATCCGGCGCTTGATCTGCAGCGTCTCAAAGAAAAAGTCGATTGCGGGGCGGATTTCGTGACGACGCAGTTGTTTTTTGATAACGCAGATTATTTTGATTTCTGCCGTCGCGCACGGATGCTCGGCGTCTCTTTGCGCATCATCCCCGGTATCTGGCCGATTACCAACTATAAACAAATTCAACGTGTCGCGCAGATGTGCGGAGCGACGCTGCCGGCAGCTCTGCAGGAAAAATTAGAGCCAGTTGCGGACGATGCGCACGCTGTGGTTGAGGTTGGGATCGAGTGGGCCTCACGACAATGTGAAGAACTGCTGGCTGGCGGCGCGCCAGGCATCCACTTTTATACGATGAACCGTTCGCATGCGACGCAACGAATCTTTGAACATTTGCGTGAGAGTAGCGTGAAAGGATTATTGCCAGCGGCGGCGTCTTGAGGCTGATTGGTGCGCAAGCGCACTCTACGTCTTTCCGACTGTAAGACTGATTGACTGCTAGACTGATTGCGCGCTATGGTCCCGCGGTGGAGGGAAAATATATGGCCAACGTTGCGCAACCCACGCCCGCCAACCCCCAAGAAGTTGAACACTATTTAAACAGCCTTTCTCAGTATAACGTTGGCCCGCTGTGGAAATTTCTACGCCAGGCTATGACTCCGGAACCAAAGAGTCAGGCGAAACCCTTCCTGTGGCGTTGGCAAGAACTGCGTCCGCAACTGCTGCGTGCAGGCGAATTGGTCTCCGCTGCTGAAGCTGAGCGTCGGGTGCTGATGCTGCTCAATCCGGGGCTCGAAGGCCGCATGGCCACCACGCCGACGCTGTACGGCGGCTTGCAATTAATCCTGCCTGGCGAAGTCGCCGCC
>CAZUFQ010000394.1:1607-6624 GCA_964618735.1 uncultured Enterobacteriaceae bacterium | reverse complement strand
GCGACCTCGCGCTGAGCCTGCGCTGCCCGCGCGATATCGGCACGCTCGATAGTTACTTTGAAGCGAATATGGATCTGGTCTCGGTGCGCCCCGTCTTCAACCTCTATGATGCTGAGTGGCCTATTCGCACCTATCAACCTCAGGCGCCGCCGGCAAACACGGTCTTTCATGGATCAGAGCGTCAGGGAGAAGTGCTTGATGCGCTCGTCAGTAACGGCTGCATTATTAGCGGCGGACGCGTTGTCCACTCCATTTTGAGTCCCCGCGTCTTTGTCCATAGCTGGGCGGAGGTGGAGGACTGTGTTATATTTGACAATGTTGAGATTGGCCGCCACGCCAAAATTCGCCGCGCTATTGTCGATAAAGACGTCAAAATTCCGCCTGGTGAGGTGATTGGCTACGATCTCGAGAAAGATCGGCAGCGCTTCACCGTGACTGAGGAAGGGATCGTCGTGATTCCTAAAGGGATGGTGATCCACGAAGAAGCAGTCTACAATATTTAGTACGTTATCAAGCGTAAAAGTTGACAATCTCCTTTCTAAGCTCTGCCTAAGAACGCAATCCTTGGTAGGTTCGTTGCATAGTTGCAGGCAATCGGCTAGCGTTTCAATGTCTATAGAAAGGCCACGGCAAGATGTGGAGTGATATATGTCAGTCCTCTCGGCTGCCGGTTCCCTCGCCCCTTGGGGGAGAGGGCTAGGGTGAGGGGATGTCTCCAGTGATCACCCTCTCTTCAACTCCTCTCTGCATTTTCTATCTTGCTGTGTTTTCTCTATAGTTCACATGTTAAACTCTAGGAGGAGACGATGGGACGATTACGACAAGTATCAAAAGCGGAAGCAAGCCCTGAAGTGCTGGCAATCTACAAAGAATTCTTTGGCGATCGTGATCCGGTGGCCGAGCCGGGTACTGCCACTGGCACGCCGGGCGACTATTGGACGACCTTTGCGCTCGCGCCGGATCTGTTGCAAATGGCGCGAAGAGATCTACTGGGCTTGCTCCAACCGGGACGCAAGTTGGACCCTAAACTGCGAGAACTGGCGATCATACGCACTGGGATCGTGGGTGACTCCAAATTTGAATACTCGCAGCATCTCAAGGTTGCGCGCATGGTCGGGATTGCTGAGGAGAAGCTTGCTGCTATCAAAGGCTGGACGACTAGCGAGCTGTTCACTCCAGTCGAACGTGCAGTGATGGCGGCGACGGATGAGATTCTTGCCCGCAATCTCGTCGAGGACGCTACCTTCGCAGCGCTGAAGAAACACCTTTCCGATGCAGAAATCCTGGAGCTCTTCGTGGTGATTGGTCTCTGGCGTATGCATGGCCTGATCGTGCGCGCTTTGCATCTTGAGTATGACAACGATACGACCGAGCGCATGCAAGAAGTGCCCGCGCCGGCGCCGCCGAACTCGTGACGCCCTTTTAATATTTAACCGCAAACCCTGCAAACTCTCCCGTGGCCGCTTGCCACTCGACCTGTACTCCTGTGACATGGGCGGCGGGCGGCCCTTTGCGGCTCCAGGCAATGATCTGCTCTAACATATTTCTCTCTCCTTCGGCGAGAATCTCAACACTGCCGTCTGAACAATTGCGCACCCAACCGCTGAGTCCAAGCTGACGAGCGTGCTTTCGTGCGGAAGCTCGATAAAAGACGCCTTGGACACGGCCTTGTACGATCACGTGGACTCGTTCCATATACATGGCGTACATCAGATTCGCTGTTCATGCGAGACTCCCCTCTTGCCGTCGCACGAGAAACCCTGCATGTGTCGAAGCGAAGGAAAGAGCCAGAGCAGAAGGAGAATGACCATGACTGCAACTGCTGACGCCGTCGTGATTGGCGGCGGGGTGACCGGGGCGAGCCTTGCTTATCATTTGGTAAAGGCTGGTCTCCGCGTCGTGTTGTTAGAAAAGAAGCATCTCTGTGCTGGGGGAACCGGCAAGTCGACCGCGATCGTGCGTATGCATTATGAGAATGAACCGGAAACGCGCATGGCGTGGGCAAGTTATGGCGCCTATGCGCATTTTGCTGAGGTGGTTGGTGGAGACTGCGGCTTTGTGCGCTGCGGGGTCCTATGGCTGGTGGATCAGAACAATGTTGAAAATCTCAAAGCAAATGTAGCGATGCATCAGCGGGTCGGCGCCAATTCCCGCGTGGTGAATCCGCAAGAAGTGCGGGAGATCGAGCCTGCCTGTGCTATCGATGGCGTAGCTGCAGGAGCGTATGAACCAGATAGCGGCTATGCTGATCCGTTGAGGACCGTGTTTGCATTTGCTCAGCGAGCGCGGGAACTCGGCGCTGATGTACGTGAAGGGGTCACAGTAACAGGAGTCGCTGTGGATGCTAGTCGCGTGCGAGGAGTTACAACGGACCAAGGAACGATTGAGTCACCAGTAGTGATTAACGCGGCCGGTTGTTGGGCGGCAAGTTTGGGTCACATGGTCGGGCTAACAATTCCGATTGTCGTCGAACGCAATCAAATTGGATTGTTCCGCCAGCCACGCGAAGTGCTGCGTCGTCACTGTGTCGTCGCAGACATCGGCGTTGGCATGTATTTCAAGCCGGAAGATGCGCTTGCGACCGTGGTCGGCGCGGGAGCTGGCCAAGAAGGAGTGGACCCAGACGCATACAACGAAGCGGTTGATGCGGACTTTCCTGTGTTTGCGCGGCGGAAAGTGAGTCAACGCGCGCCAGCCTATGAGCGCGCTGTGTCCCGCGGAGGCTGGAGCGGCATTTACGATATGACTCCTGATGGAAAAGCAATTCTAGGGCAGGCTGGTCCTGAGGGATTTTATCTGGCCTGTGGTCTATCCGGCACAGGCTTCAAAAAAGCGCCCGCGATTGGTCAGTGTTTGACAGAGTTGATTATGCAAGGACGAAGCACGACCGTCGATCTGACGCCGTTTCGGCTGAGCCGGTTCGCCGAAGGGGAACCGCTGCGGGGTCAATATGAGTACGGAGAAGGCAAGCATTTTTGGCAGACTGCAGAAGACTGAACATCAAAAGGCAAAAGTACGGAATAGGGGCAAACAATATGCCGCGCTTAGAACCAGTCGATGGACTTCCAACCGCAATGATTCGTGTCCGCATGAGCGCGCATGACGCGCACTACGGCGGCAATTTGGTCGACGGCGCCAGAATGCTGCAACTGTTTGGCGATGTGGGGACTGAGCTGTGCATTGTACTTGATGGCGATGAAGGACTGTTCCGCGCGTATGACAACATTGAGTTCCTCGCGCCAGTGTATGCCGGCGATTACATCGAAGCGCACGGACGCGTCACGCAGGTAGGCCGTACTTCCCGAAAGTTAGAGTTTCAGGCGTGGAAAGTTATACGCCCACGTCCAGATATTTCCGATTCCGCGGCGGAAGTGCTGGAGGAACCAATTCTCGTGTGTAAAGCGACCGGAACGGGGGTCACCCTGCTGGAGCGACAACGCTACAAAAGAGTGTAACTTCGTTAGGTGAAAAAGAGAGCTACGCCCTTCGACGAGCTCAGGACGAACGGGAAAAAGACGTTCGAGAAAAAACCGCTCGTGCTGAGCCTGTCGAAGCACAAACAATTTCTTCCCTCATTTTGCATCATGAAAAATCACTCCCAGTGTATATCGTGACCCGGACGTGACTCGGCTGACCCCATGCCGCATTTGGGAGCGATAGTAGCCTCGTTTTCCTTTGACTGGCCGAAAGCGCGTCGTGAAAATGATCATTTCTCCTTGCTGGGGTAAAATCGCTGCGCCTCGCGATTGCGCGCGTGGTTGCTGTTCGACAAGCAGGAACTCTCCGCCCGTGTAATCCTGCCCCGGTTGACTAAGAAAACACGTTATTTGTAGAGGAAAGACGATCTCGCCGTAGAGGTCTTGGTGTAAACAGTTATACCCCTCCTGCTCGTACCGGAGCAGCAACGGCGTTGGCCTCGTCTGTCCGTGTTCATGACAATAGGCAAGGAAGGCGGACAGCTCCGCAGGAAAACGGTCCGGCATTCGCAACGCATTCATCCATTGGTTGGCAAGAGCGGCGAGGGGAGGGTACAGGTGAGTACGGAGATCCTGCACAAGCGTCGGCAAAGGGTTGGCGAAGTATTTGTATTCACCAACGCCGAAACGATGTCGCTCCATCACGATGCGGCTGCGAAATTTCTCCTTGTCAGGATAAAGAGCTATGAGTTCAATACATTCTTGTGGCGTGAGCACGGGTGGGGTCTTGGCGTAGCCGCGCTCCCAGAGGGACTGCTCAAGGGTTGGCCAGTCAAGAGAGGTGAGACGGTTTTGGATTAGCATTGTTTCACCGGGGACGGTATATCTTTAACGGTGTAGCTTTAGCGATTGATTCGAAGTCTCGATCGTTGTGATACAGCTCGGCTTCGGCCTCCAGGCAAACAGCTGCAATTAGGCAATCAGCAGTTTTCCGGATAGTCAAGCCGTTTTTCCGACAAGCGCGATAGATGTTGGCAGCATGCTCGAAGGTGAGAAGCCCGCGAACTCTGAGGATGGGATAAGAACGAAGCAAGTCACGAGTGCGATGGAATTTTGCTTCTGGTGAGATTCCTTGCAAGATTTCACAGTAGATAAGGTCGGTAAGTGCTATAGGAATTCCGTCTTCGATGAGTTCTTTAAGGTGAAAGTCGAAAGATGTTTCTCTGGCTTCAAGAAAATCAATCCAGACTGTCGTATCAACGACAATCACAAACGACTCCCTCGCAGTTCCTCAAGGTCGGCTTCCCACTTAACTTGACCACGGAGTGTCAGGATTTCCTTTCGTTTGGCGGCTTTCAGCAGTTCTGTAAGCGCGAGATGCACTAACTCTCGCTTCGATTTACATTTGAAAACCTTCATTCCCTGGGCGAGAAGACGATCGTCAATATCAAGAGCTGTCTTTGCCATATTTCGCTCTCCACAATTGCTGCTCTAATTGCAAAACCCTATCGCGAAAAAAGGAAATGAACAACAGACCAAAAACTTTGACCGTTTGACAACCAAGAAGAGCGCAGCGCACAATCGCTTGCATAGTAATGCTA
>CAZUFQ010000394.1:0-1597 GCA_964618735.1 uncultured Enterobacteriaceae bacterium | reverse complement strand
AATCAAGAATAGCACCGCGCATAATCGCTTTCATGTCAGAGGAGCAGTTACAATCGCCTTTTGTTAGGGTGCGCCGGCTCCCCGCTATCATGTTTACCGACATCGCGGGTTTCAGCCGCCAAATGGGCGCAGATGAAGAGCGCACGCTGCGCTTGCTGGAGATCCATAATCAACTAATTCACCAGGCGGTCGCCGAGCAGCACGGCGCGGTGATCAAGACGGTCGGAGACGGGTTTCTGGTGGACTTCCCTTCGGTGGTGAACGCCGTGCAATGCGCCCGGCAGATTCAGAGCCAATTGCGCATCTACAATGGCAAGAAGGCCCAGGCGGACCAGATTCATGTCCGTATCGGCATCCACTCGGGCGATATCGTCCAAAAAGACGGTGATGTATTTGGCGACGGGGTCAACATCGCCTCCCGGCTACAAACACTGGCCGGGCCGGATACGATTTGCATTTCAGAGGCGGTGTATCGGGATGTAGTCAAGAAGGTAGAGCTGGGAGCGGTAGTCTCGCTGGGCCGCCCCAAGTTGAAGAACATCGCCGAGCGGTTCCAGGTCTATGCCCTGCTGACCGAGCCCCCCAAAGGGTTTCGCCAACAGCTCCAAGTTCAGCGCTTGAAGCTCTCACGTCGGCTGCGCCCCGCGCACCTCATGCTGGCTGTAGGCTTCTTCTTCATCGCAGGGACAATGGTAGCCGTCCACTATGTCCCTTTATTCCTTCTTAGCCCCCAATCGCTAACCCCTAATCCCCAATCCCTGTCTTTCCCGGACAAACCCTCCGTTGTTGTTCTGCCCTTCACCAACATGAGTGAGGATCCCAAGCAGGACTACTTTAGCGACGGCATTACCGAAGACATCACTGCTGACCTATCCAAGCTCTCGAGCCTCTTCGTTATCGCCCGCAACTCGGCCTTCACCTATAAGGGCAAAGCGGCGAAAGTCCAAGACATTAGCAAAGAGATGGGGGTGCGATATGTATTGGAAGGCAGCGTCCGTAAGGCCGACAATCAAGTGCGGGTCACCGCGCAATTGGTGGACGGGACGACGGGAGAACACCTATGGTCCGAGCGTTATGATCGGACCCTCACTGACATCTTCGCTTTGCAAGATGAGATTAGACAGAAGATTATGACGGCTCTCAAAGTCAAGCTGACGCGGGAGGAAGAAGAGCGATTTCAGCGGGCTCCGACCAATAACTTGGAAGCGTATGATTACTACTTACGCGGGACGGCATACTATTGGCGTCTCACGCCAGAGGCGCATACCCAGGCCCAAGAGATGTTTGAGAAAGCCATTGCGCTGGACCCGCAATACGCAGCGGCGTACGCCCTCTTAGGCTTCCTCCACACTGTCCGATGGGTCTTGTACTGGAGTCAAAATCCCCAAACCCTGGAGCAGGGTCTTACCTTGGCGCAAAAGGCTCTAGCCTTGAACGATTCGCTGTCCGTGACCCATAGGGTACTGTGCTGGACTTATGTGTGGAGGAAGCAGCATGACCTAGCAATTGCTGAAGGGTTAAAGGCAATCGCCCTCGATCCAAACGATGCGGACAGCTATTCGATATTGTCGCAAGCTCTAAACTTGGCAGGGAAACC
>CAZUFQ010000393.1:1574-6637 GCA_964618735.1 uncultured Enterobacteriaceae bacterium | reverse complement strand
CGTCCGTGTCGGCTCCCGGGCCCCGGGGAAAAGTCCCTCCCGCGTTCCAGAAGAGAAACTCATGCTCGGTGGCGAGCGCCATCACCGCCTCGGCTCGCTCTTGGGCCAGTTGTCCCTCTCGGCGGAACCGATGGAGCGCGGCGGCAAAGAGCAGGGTATGCCCTAAGCTAAAGGGGTGAGAGAGCTCTTGCCCCAGAGTGAGCGCCTCCTGGCTCCGCTTGAGCGCCTGGTCGGGATAGCCCAGGTACCATAGGCTCACCGCCGCTACGCTTCGGCAGGCCATTCCAGTGTCACCCCTATAGCGGAAAGCAAGGGAACGGTGCTGCTGCGGGTTATACAGGGCTATCCCCTGCTCCAGGTGCTCGCGACAGGCCACAAACTCGCCCAGACGCAGCAAGGTTTCCCCCAGCGCATGATGGGCCAACAGGAGGAGCGCCGAGTCTTGGACACTCTGCGCCAGGCTGAGGAGCTGCTCCGCAAGCTCCCGTGCGGTCGGGAACTCCCCCCGGACCTGATAAAACACGTACAGTCCCCACAGCACAGGGAACAGTTGTGGGGTTTCTCCCATCTGCTGGCACAGCTCCCGCGCCCGGGCGTAGGCTTGTCCCATCTCCGGGGCCGCCCAGCCTTTGGTAACACCCAGTGACATGCCCAAGGCAATTTGCAGCGTGAGTTCTCGCTGAGCACGCTCAGGCGTATCCGGTAGGGTCTTTAGTAATTCCAGTCCCTTGGTGAGGTGAGCGACCGCCTCGACGTTGACCGAGCGTTGCACGGCCCGCTGCCCCGCCTCCTGCCAGTACGGAATAGCCTGCTCAATCAATCCTGCCTCGGTGTAGTGATGGGCCAACAGTTCAGGCTGAGTCTCTTTGGTTTCAGCAGACTGCTCTTCCAGCACGCGAGCAATCTGCTGGTGGAGCTGTTGTCGCGTGCTTTTCAATAGCGATTGATAGGCGGCATCTTGGATCAGGGCATGTTTAAAGAGGTATGCCGCTTGCGGGAGCAGACCGCGCTGGTAGAGCAATTCCGCTTCGACCAATTGCTGCAGCCCTTGCTGTAAGGCGGCGTCATTTTCGGGCGAGACCGCACGAAGAACTTCATAAGAGAATTCCCGCCCCAAGGTAGCGCTGAGTTGGGCCACGGCCTTGGCAGGCCCAAGTCGATCAAGTCGCGCCATGAGTGAATCGTGTAAGGTTGCGGGGATTGCCAACGGCGCGGGCGCAGCATGCTGCGCCCCTACGGCTTCGACAACGCTTTTCGTCAACTCTTCGACAAACAGCGGCACCCCGTCGGTTTTGACCACGATTTGTTTCATGACTTCCAGCGGCAACGCTTGATCGCCTGCCAGTTGTTTAACCATGACTTCCACTTGCATTCGGGGCAGACGATTCAGCGCAAGCAGAGTGAGATGCGAGCGCGGCGGCCAAGGCGGCAGAAATTCTGGGCGAAAGGTCAGGAGGATAAAGAGCTGCGCCGTAGGCGTTTGGTCAACGAGGAGGCCGAGAAATTCCAACGTGGACGGATCTGCCCAATGCAAATCTTCCACGACAAAGTACACGGGCTGTCGCCCTGTTTCTCCTCTCAGTAAAGTAAGCAAGGTCTCCACGGTCTTCTGCTTCTGCTTTTGCGGAGTTAGACTGAGCGTCGGGTAATGATCTGGCACGGGGAGAGAAAGCAAAGCAGCAAAAAGCGGAATAGCTTCAGCTTGGAGAAGCGACCGGCCGGTCAACTCTCCTTCCAATTTGCGAAGTTTCTCCTCAGCCGTATTATCACGGCGAAATTGCAGCACTCGCTGCAACCAATCGACGATCGGATAGAACGCGCTATTTTGGTGATGGGGTGAACAGCGCAGCTCAATGTGAGTGGAGCCCTCGGCTAAGACCTGTTCCTTGAGCGTTTACACTAATCGCGACTTCCCAATACCGGCTTCGCCGCTGAGGAGGACGACTTGTCCTTGTCCTTCTTTGACCTGGCCCCAATGCCTTTGCAGTAAGCCAACTTCTTCTTCTCGCCCCACCAGCGGCGTCAGGCCAGTTGCAGCCGCCACCTCCAAACGACTCTGAGCGCCACTGTCGCCCAACACCCGATACACCGAGACCGGAGTCGGCATTCCCTTCAAGGTCTGCGGACTCAGCGCCTGATCCTCAAAGTACCCCTGAATGAGTCTCTGAGTCACTGCGCTAATGACCACGGTATTGGGACCGGCAATCTCCTGAAGCCGAGCGGCAAGATTAGGCGTCTCACCCACAATAGCGAGCTGTTCCCGATACTCCCCGCTTCCCATTTCTCCGGCCACGACTAACCCTGTGTGAATGCCAATGCGTACTTGCAGCGGATGAGGTAATCGTATGTTTGGGAAGGGCAATTCAGGAATGGCCCTGACAATCCCAAGCCCAGCCCGCACGGCGCGCACAGCGTCATCCTCATGCGCCGTGGGATAACCAAAGTAGACCAGTAATCCATCTCCCAGATACTTTGCTACATGTCCATCAAAACAAGTGATAATCTCAACACAAGCGTGTTGATACGCTCGCTCAACTTCACGCAGGTCTTCAGGATCAAGTTGCGTTGACAGGGCCGTGGAGCCCACCAGGTCACAAAACATTACCGTCAGCTGCCGCCGTTCGGCGACATCTTGTCTAGCATCTTTCAGTCTAGGGTCTAAGGGTTGAGCGGTGGCGGCTCGCCCTTGTCCCTCTGGCTTTGGACGTTGGATACTAGGCTCTAGACTACCTTTCCCCGATTCTCCGTTTCTCCGATTCTCCGTTTCCTTTTCTATAAAGAGGCGCGCCACAGTTTCCACAGAATTTCGCCGTTGGTCGCAATTCGCGCTTGCAACTCGGGCAAAGCCATACAAACTGAGCTCCGCATTCTTCACAGAAATTGGTCCCTGCAAGATTCTCAAACCCACATCCTGGACAACGCATAGGATTTCTTTACTTCATCGGCGTCACGAGGACAAGCGGAACATCCTTCCCTTGCCCAGTGTAAACTTTTCCTTTATCCCGAAGAGCATGGCACAGAATTCACACCCCGCTTTCGCTCGACTCGTAGACATCATGACGACGTTGCGCGGTCCTACTGGTTGTCCGTGGGACCGCGAACAGACCCCGGACTCGCTCAAACCGTATCTCGTTGAGGAAACGTATGAGGTGCTAGATGCTCTCGAAGCCAAAGACCTGCCAGCATTCAAAGAAGAGTTAGGGGACTTACTCCTACAGATTGTTTTTCATTCTCAGCTCATGGCCGAAGCTGGCGTTTTCACGATCGAGGATGTAGCCCAAGCCATCGCCGACAAATTAGTCCGCCGGCATCCTCACGTCTTTGGCGATGTCAAAGTCCAAGATGCTAATGAAGTCGTGCAAAACTGGGTAAAAATCAAAACCAAAGAAAAAGCAGGGAAAGCGGATCGTTCAGTCTTGGCGGGCGTTCCGCAAAGCGCCCCGGCGCTCATTCAAGCACAGCGGCTGGGAGAGAAAGCTTCCCGGGTCGGCTTTGATTGGGCTTCGGCGGCAGATGTTTTTCAAAAAGTCGAAGAGGAAACACGAGAACTTGCGTCTACACTGACAACTCAGACTCCAGAGCAGCAAGAACATGAGCTCGGCGATTTACTCTTCGCGCTCACAAATTTAGCGCGCCACCTCAACCTCGACGCCGAAACAGCGCTGCGCAAGGCGGGCAAACGTTTTAGCAATCGCTTTCGCTATATCGAAACAAAACTTGAAGACAATGGAGAAGATATCCATCAGACCTCATCCGCGCGGTTGGAGACGCTGTGGGAAGAGGCGAAGCGCACGTTGGGGTAACAGACCAGCTAAAGCGCGGAATTCCTTCTCTCCACCTTTCCAAGCAATCATGAGGTAACTGATGCTGCCCACGAGAATCGCCAGCATGAGCACTGCCCCGCGCTCGACAAGAGAGATATTGGCTCCCACCCAAGTAGTTCGTCCAGCAATCCACCACAAAGGCGGGGCCATCACGCTGCAACCAGCGAGACTCCACAACAGAGATGACCGCCAAGCCGCCCAGGGAAAATCGCCGAGACGACGATACAAAATGGCTGCCTGAATAAGAAGGCCCACAAAAGCCGCTAACGAAGTCGCGAGCGCTAGCCCAGAGACGCCCCAGCTCATGATCCCCACAGTTTCGCTCAATTTCGCTACGATACGTACAAAAGCTCGGTCATCACCAAAGGACGTCACTTTTCCCATCAGCATCAGACTAAAGACCACCTTTGCCAGGAAAGACACTGCGGCGCTGACGACCGGAGTGCGCGTATCTTGCAGCGCATACAAGCAAGCAGAAAGCATACGCGTCGCCGCCACCATCCACAGCCCAACAGCGTAGCCTTGAAGCGCTCCAGCCGTTTCCTTCACTGCGGTCGCCCCAAACGCTCCATGAAAGAACAAGACGGACGAGAGCGGCTCAGCTAGCACGATGAGCCCGACCATTGCAGGCAAGGTGATCAAGTTGACAAACCGCAAGGCGAACCCGAGGCGCTCTTGCAGTTCGCGCGGGTCAGACTGTAAGGCTTGTACAGCAAGACTTGGAAGCACTGCCGTGCCCAACGCCGTCACAAATACGCCCACCGGAAACTCAAAAAGCCGTGTCGCATACCACAAAGCCGACACACTGCCCTCGACAAGCATAGAGGCAAAGAGCGTGCTGATAAGCAGATTCACTTGATAGATGCCCGCGCCGAAGAGGAGCGGCAGCAACAAAACGCCAATACGTTTGAGTGCGGGATGTCCAGGTTGCCAACGTGGCATTAGCGGGACTCGGAGCCTGATCAGAGGCGGGATCTGCCAGGCGAGCTGACACATCCCACCAAAGGCCACACCGTAGGCGAGACTCAACACCGGTTCGGTAAGGACGCGAGAGAGCCAAAGCGCCCAGAGAATTATTGATAAGTTCAACAAGATTGGGGCAAAGGCCGGCGCGGCGAAGTGGCGCAACGCATGTAGCACCCCCATCGTCAGCGCCACTCCACTAATACAAAATAGATAAAAGAACATGAGGCGCGCCAGCGTCACAGTCAGTGCGAGCTTTGCGCCGGAAAATCCTGG
>CAZUFQ010000393.1:0-1564 GCA_964618735.1 uncultured Enterobacteriaceae bacterium | reverse complement strand
CCAGATTCCCATCCCCCCGAGAGCCCGCCCCATATCCATAGCTTCCGTCCGCGGTCTATTCGCAAGGTACTCGCTCAGCACAGGCAAGATTGCCGCTGCCGCGGCGCCCTCTCCGACTACACGGCGCAAAAGGTTAGGAATGCGAAACGCAACAAAAAATGCGTCTGTCTGCAGGCCCACCCCAAAAACTGAACCAATGACCATGTCACGCACTAACCCAGTGATGCGGCTCAGGATAGTGAAAAAGCCGATTTGCCCGGCAGCACGAAGAATCGTGCGCTCTTCAGCCTCCGCCGTGAGATGAACAGGGAGTTGTTCCGGCTGACGTTGATCGCCCCGCGTCACCATGCTAGAAACTGAGGAGCTGAAAGGAGAGTGAAGAGTGGCATCTTCTGAAGAAAAACGATATCAACAAAACTTAAAACGCCATGCGCGTAATCAAGCGACTAAATCGCGTCTGAAAACCCTGATGAAAAAAGTCCAGACCGCAGTCGATAACGGAGAAGCAACGACAGCGGAAACCCAGCTACGGGTCGCCGCCAGCGCTTTGCAAAAAGCCGGTCGCAAAAGAGTCCTCCATCCCAACACTGCAGCTCGTCGTGTCGCACGCCTAGCCCGCGCGGTCCACAAGAGCAAAGCCGCCTCTCCCTCGGCCTAACTCAGGCTCGACAGTCAGTTTGACATAGAAAGGCCGCAGGCAAGAGAGTTCTTTTTACGCTCCTCGTTCGCCTCCGGTCTCCACACCCTTAAAAATTATCGCCTAGTCGAGAATACACCTCGCGTGCGGCTGTAGCAAATAAACGCTCAGTCGCCGCGCGACGCTGGGCCTCAGAAAACTGGATCTCAGTGAATCCACGTAAGTCTTGGGGATTAATCGTCCCACGCTGGAACTCAGGCGAACTTGTCACCACAACTTGCGGAATCGCATTATAAGGAGAAGTCACTCGTAAACCTGGAAGCTTCCAAATCACGTCGCCAGAATCACGATCAGTCAAGCTGACATCAAAAACCATCGCGACTTCATACTCAAGCACAACATCCTTCTGATCAAATGACAAGGGACGCAAATCAAGGCGATGGACAACAATATTGAAGACCCCCTCCCCGTCTTCTGCAATCGTGAGCCCTCCGCGCGTCCGAAACTCACGCTCCAGCGCCCATTGAAATTCTTTTTCAATCCCAACCTCAAGTGTGTTATTTTCAATGTCCGCAAAATTCACCCGCTGAATATGCCGCGGAAGGTTGACGGCTCCAGCGAGGTGATAACCACAGGAAGAGACCGCCAAGACAAAAGGTAAAAGGCAAAAGGCAACAGCCTGCCCTGAACGTAGTCGAAGGGGCAAAAGGCGAAAAGGTGAAAAAGCGCAGGCGTAGTTTTTGTTGCTTGTTAATCTCATGCTCTGTCTTGACCGCATCTATGCGACAACAAAATTGACGAGTTTTCCAGGAACCACCACCTCACGACGAAGCGTTTTGCCTTCGAGGTGTATCTGGACTTTCTCATGCGCGCGCGCAGCAGCGAGCGTCTCGGTTTGATCCGCCTCGGCGGCGATATGAATAGTCG
>CAZUFQ010000392.1:0-6642 GCA_964618735.1 uncultured Enterobacteriaceae bacterium | reverse complement strand
TGGAAATGGTGAAAGTGTTAACACGCAGAACCCTGCAGAAAGCGCTGGAGCGGATGTCATGAAACGTGAGATTGATTGCAAAATAAACGGTGAAAACTACAGCATTATTATTGATACCCGGGAAATTCTGCTCGACACGCTGCGCTATCGGCTCGGTTTCACTGGACCGAAGGAAGGGTGCGGCAACGGCAACTGCGGCAGTTGTACAGTCATGCTGAATGGCGTGACGGTAAATTCCTGCCTGACCTTTGCGGTCGAAGCCGATGGCGGAGAGATCACCACGGTAGAAGGGGTGGCGGTTAACGGCCAGTTACATCCGGTGCAACAAGCCTTTATCAATAATGCGGCTTTACAATGTGGATTCTGTACGCCGGGCTTTATCATTTCGGCTAAGGCGTTGCTCGAACGGAACCCGAATCCGACCGAGGAGGAAATCCGCTTAGCGCTTTCCGGCAACCTTTGTCGGTGCACGGGCTATGACAAGATCGTGCGTGCGGTGCAAACCGCCGCCCAGATGTTATCGAAAGTGGCGTAGGTGGTGCACGACGTTGTTGGCTCAGCGTCATAGGAGGTGCTCTTGCGGTTGGGCACGAGAGGGCCACCCTCAAGAATCAGTCGGAGGCTCGTCGTCTAAGAGAAGCAGCAATGCCAGAGCAGACATTTACAGTCGGCATGGAACGCAAGCTGGCGGCGATCTTCAGCACCGACGTAGCGGGCTACAGTCGCCTCATGGGCGACGATGAAGCCGCTACGATCCGCACCCTCACGACATATCGCGAGGTGATGACGACGCTCATCCAGCAGCATCGCGGGCGTGTAGTCGATTCCCCGGGAGACAATCTGCTGGCCGAGTTCGCCAGCGCAGTTGAAGCCGTACAGTGCGCGGTCGAAATCCAAGGCGAACTCCAAAGTAGAAACGCGGAATTACCCGACGTGCGCAAGATGGAGTATCGCATCGGCATTAACGTGGGTGATGTGATCGTGGAAGACGAACGGCTCTATGGTGACGGCGTCAACATCACCGCGCGGCTGGAAAGCTTGGCGATCCCCGGCGGCATCTGTATTTCCGGCACGGTCTATGACCAAGTCAAGAGCAAGCTAGCGTTGAGCTACGAGGACCTCGGGGCGCAGACGGTCAAAAACATCGCCGAGCCGGTGCGCGTCTATCGAGTGGGGCTCGACGTTCCCTCGCCCCTTGGGGGAGAGGGCCAGGGTGAGGGGACTGTTAAAGAATCAGAAAATCAAAAATCAAAAGGCAAAAATCAAAAGGCAAAAACTGAAGAACTAAGGTCACCTCGGCTGCGCCCCGCGCACCGATGGATAGTGGCGGGACTGGTGCTGGTCACAGTCACCATCGTCGCCGTGCGCTATCTCCCTTTCTCCTTACTCAGCACTCGTCACTCGGCGCTCGTCACTGAGGAGGCGAAGCCTCCGTCGCTGCCGCTCCCCGACAAACCCTCGCTTATCGTGTTGCCCTTTGTCAACATGAGCAAAGACCCCGACCAAGAATACTTCAGTGATGGTCTCACCGAAGTGTTGACTGGCGATCTCTCCAAGATCTCTAGCCTCTTTGTCATCGCCCGTAACTCAGCCTTCACCTACAAAGGCAAGGCGGTGAAGGTGCAAGACGTGGGGCGCGAGATGGGCGTGCGCTACGTGCTGGAAGGCAGTGTACAAAAAGCTGACCAGCGGGTGCGGATCGCTGCGCAGTTGATTGAGGCGACGACCGGCTATCATCTGTGGTCCGAACAGTATGACCGGCCACTCGGAGACATCTTTGCCCTGCAAGATGAAATCGTACAGCAAATCATAGCGAATCTGCAGGTAAAGGTCTTCACGGCGGAGCTAAACCAGAAGGCATGACATTCGTACGCTTTACGATGTGACCACTCGTCTTTGTCATTCTGAGCGTAGCGAAGAATCTCACCGCAAGACCCTTCACTTCGTTCAGGGTGACAACTCTGGTGTGCCAATCTTTTGCAGCCTGGTTTAGTGCGAGTGAGGCGTATTCCTACTGACAATTTGACCGCCTATGACTGCCTCTTGCGGGGGAGAGAGTATACTGGGCGTCAAACGAAAGAGGCCTTTGCTCAGGCACGGCAGATGTATGAGAAAGCTCTTGCCTTGGATCCGCAATTTGCCGACGCGACCGTGTCTCTAGGATGGACCTACTTACTAGAGTGGCTCTGGCACTGGAGTGCGGATCCCCAAGCCCTGGAGCGCGCGTCTGAACTGGGGCAAAAGGCAATTGTTCTGGATGACTCCCTACCTGAAGCCCATTCGCTTTTGAGCTGGGTCTATTCACTGAAATACCAATCTGACCAAGCCCTAGCGGAAGGGGAACGGGCCATCATACTCGATCCCAACAATGCGTACAGCTATGCCTACCAGGCTGAGGCGCTGAATAATGCGGGTAGGCCTGAAGAGGCCCTGCGTGCGGTAGAGCAATCCATGCGACTTAATCCCCGCTATCCTTTCTGGTACTTACTGGAATTGGGCAGAGCCTACAACTCGTCCGGGCGCTATGCCGAAGCAATCGCTACGCTGCAGGAAGCCATAGACCGGAATCCTAATCATCTCCTCGCCCAGGGTGCTCTAGTTCACGCTTACTTGATGCAGTGGCTCTCACAACAGAGTCCTGCAGCCCAGACGTTGGAACCGGCTATAGCGGCAGGGCAACGGGCTGTAGCCCTCAATGATTCCTGGTACTTTAGCCACATTACCTTGGGTTATCTCTTTCTCTATCAACGGCAGTATGAGCGGGCGCTGGCAGAGATGGAGCGGGCTGTGGCTCTCGCACCGACCGAGGCATGGAGCACTGCGGCGCGGGCGGAGGTGCTCAGCGATATGGGCAGGACGAAGGAGGCCCTAGAGGCCGCCGCCCAGGCGTTGCGCCTACAGCCCCAATTTGCGGAGTTTCACTTAGGCAGCGTTGGCCCCGCTTATGCGGTGGCCGGGCACTATGCGGAGGCGCGGGCTGCCTTGCAGGGATTTCTCACCCGCTACCCCAACTTTCTACCTGCCCGTCTCATGCTGGCTGCTGTCTACAGCGAATTAGGTCAAGCCACCGAGGCGCGGGCGGAAGCGGCAGAAGTGCTGCGGTTGAATCCCAAGTTCTCACTCGAAGTGCACAAGCAGCGCATGCCCATCAAAGATCCAGCGGTGTTAGAGCGGCATATTGCTGCATTGCGCAAGGCGGGGCTCAAATAAATTGTGAATGATGAATGTAGAATGACGAAGGAGAGCAGAGGAACGAGTACTGGACGCTGGGCGCCGGGTTTGTCGGGATGCGACGTTGTGTGTTCAACGTTGCGGCACATACTCCTGGCCGAATGCACCGATGACGCGCTCGAGATTGAGCAGCGCCAGTTGATAGGCGTAGGTTTGATCTGTAAGTCGTGTACGCACCTGATTGAGAGTGGTGAGCGTGTTGGTGACCTCTAAACTAGTGGTTTCTCCTACCCGGTATTGTTTTGATGTCATGTCGTAATTTCGTTGCGCTAGCACAACTTGTTTGCTGAGTGTGGTCAGTGTGGCGCTTAGGGTGTCTGCAGCCACGAGCGCTTGTTGGACCTCGACGGCGATGTCTTTCCGCAAACGCTCGCGTTGCAACTGTGCTTGACCGAGATTTTCCTCCTCTTCTTGGAGATCAAGCTCACGGACACCGCCGTCAAACAAAGGTACGCGAAAATTGAGGAACAGCGTCCAGAAGTTGTCTTTCTCAGCAAATGTAGTAACGTCGCGTCGATCATAGCGCCATTGCGTATCAATCTGGGGCGCGTAGCGAGCCAGGACCAGGTTTTTCCGCTGGCGTGCAACGTCGACAGTAAACTCTTGAGCGCGAAAATCTTGACGTTGTTGATACGCTCTAGCAAGGAGTTGATTGTAGTCGTCCGTCGGAGGCTGAGGCGGAGTAGGATCAATCACCTGCACAGAGCCTGGTGCGCCAATGGCCCGCTCCAAGACGGTCGCCGTGAGCCGCCGGTCATTCTGGATCGTAACCAGATTTTGTTCCGCTTGCGCCACTTCGACCTCGGCCCGCAACACGTCAGTTTCTGTGACCTCGCCAACCCGCAGACGCGCTTGGGCATGTTGTAATTCTTCTTTATTTGATTGCAGGGTTTCTTGCGCTACTGCGATTTGGGCTTGTACGCGCAAGGCGTTGTAATAGGCTCGCGCTACGCCAAAGAGCACTTCTCGCACCGTGAAGTCATATTGCTCGGTGTTTTGTTGCACCAAGTCTTTACCAAGGCGCTGCGAAGGGAAAAATGACGGCTGGAGAAGCGGCTGAGTGAGCATGAAAATCCCCTGCCAGGTTGCCAATGGTCGGATCAGTGCTGCTGTTGTTCCACCAGCGCCGCCAAACCCTTCGGGAAATACAAACGCTAATTCCTCTTTATTGCGAATATACGAACCAGTGATGTCGGCGCGAGGCGTGAGCTGCGTAAGCGCACGCCATGGTTGCAACTGCGCTTTGGCGAGTTCACGAGCGGCAATGTGGATTTGTTCTTCGTTTGCGACTGCTAAGCGATACGCTTCGTCAAGGGAAAGAGGTCGCGCTCCGCCTACACCCTCTAAGGCTGAAGAATCTAACGTCAGCATCCCTAGCCAGAGAAGTGTCAATGAGCAATACAGCAGGCGAGGTGTGACACCTCTCCCAAAAATTTTCATAGTGTATTTTCCTTTAGTCAGTCACCAGGCTCTTCACGAACGCCTGCTCCGGAGAAGTTTCGCTGATCAACGGTCCTTGAAGGTTACTAACATTGACAGCAACCTCAACCGATAGTCCAACGCGAAGCAATTTGTCCGGCGGGGGCGGCTCTTCAAGCACAATTTTCACCGGCAGCCGTTGCACAACTTTGACCCAGTTGCCTGTGGCGTTTTCCGGGGGAAGCAGTGAAAAGGCTGCACCGGTTCCCCCACTGAGGCTCTCGACTCTGCCGTGGTAGACATAGTCAGGATAGACGTCGGCCCGAATTTCCGCCGGTTGACCAATCCGAATATGCGTGAGCTGAGTTTCTTTGTAATTCGCCTCGATGTAGACCGCGTGCAACGGCACGACCGCCATGAGGGGCTGGCCCGGCTGTACTCGCTGGCCGACTTCGGTGGCTTTGCGACTCACGAGACCCTCGAACGGCGCTACAAGGGTACAGTAGCTGAGGTTCAGTTCGGCTTCTCGCAGCGCCGCTTCAGCCTGTTTAACAAGTGAATGCTCAGACCGCTCGCTCGTAGCGGCGCCGCCAAGCGCTGCACGCGCTTGATCTAGTTCTCGATTACGCGCGGCTTCCATTTTTTTTATTTCTTCTAGTTGTTGTTGACGAGCGTGGAGACGAGACAGGACTGCATCATACTGTGTTTTGGCGCGATCGAACCGCTGCACGGGAACGACTTTCTCGTCTGTCAATTGCTTGGCGCGCTGGAAGTCGAGTTCCGCCTGGTGGAACTCAGCTTGGGCGGCGGCGACCTCGGATTGAGCTGCTTGAATGGTGGATTGGGCGGCATTGCGCCGTTCCTCGGCAACAGTCACGGCGGCGAACATCTGGTCAACTGTTTCTCTAGCGTGGAGCAACGCCGCATGTGCTTCGGCAAGCCGAACCTCATAATCACGTTGATCGAGACGCACCAGGATCTGCCCGAGTTTCACCCAGTAGTTTTCTTTGACAGGTATTTCTTCCACGGTTCCAGTAATGCGGGGCGTAATCTGCGCCAGGTCTGCCTGCACATACGCGTTGTCAGTAGTGACATACGTCATGTAGTGTTTCCAAGTCCGGAACCCGTAGTATCCCAGTGTTGGCAAGGCGAGGAGTAGAAGGAGCAGCATGATCCACTTTCTCCTGGAGCCGGATGCAGGTTGTTGATCGGACACAGACTGTTCCTCCTGTTGCATGATCGTGCTCTTAATGTCCTACAGTCATTCCGCCTTTGAATTGTCGCATCAGTAAAACCAGAGGCACGCAAAGCAGAGAAGTCATGCCAATGAGCCAGAAGCTATCCAAAAAAGACATTAAGACTGACTGACGCTGAACTTCCAGGTAGATCAGATGCCCGGCCTGGGTTTGCGCCGTCACTGGATCTGCGCCCGAAGAGATGAATCCTTGCTGAAGATACGCGAACCACCCTGCCGCAGCACGATTATAGGGCGTGATATGCGAGGCTATGACCTGTTGATGAAACTGCGCCCGGCGACTCAGCAAAGTGACGGCCAGCGCAACTCCGATGCTGCCGCCAAGATTTCGCATCAAGTTGAAGAGTGCTGAAGCGTCCCCCATCTTTTCTCTGCTGACCACGCCAATGGCCATCGCCGAAAGTGGGACAAAGTAGAATCCCATCCCTAACCCCCAGACGATGCGCGGCCAGGTCAAATGCCACATGCTGACATCCAGTGTGAGATGGGACGTCATTATTAGTGAATAGTTCGTGATGGCCATCCCGATGGCCAGGAGCCAGCGTGCATCAATGCGATTCATCAGTACGCCGACCAGCGGCATGGTGAGTAACGTGCCGAATACACCTGGCGCCATCATAATACCGGCGTTGATAGCGGCGTACCCTAACAGATTCGGAGCAAACAAAGGCTGAAGCGGGACTGAGCTATACAATACGAAAACTAGTACAGTATTGAGCACCAATCACAAAGTGTAA
>CAZUFQ010000391.1:4163-6660 GCA_964618735.1 uncultured Enterobacteriaceae bacterium | reverse complement strand
AGCCTCCGAAAGGATGCTCACGTCTTGTAGTGAAAGTAACGATAAAACTAACTTGTTTATTTCGTTGTAGGAAGTATTGGAGAATCTCATTTAGAGAGTAGGAAAGCCCCGCCGTGGATCTGTTTTGGAAGAGACTACAACCTCCATCGCAAAGGAATATGCCCAAGGGACCTTCAAAGTTGGCGTTTGTGAGTTGATCTACTTTGCTAGCAAGTGCTCGATAAATAGTGTTTCTGGAGAGAGAAAACACTTGGGTAAAACTAGGATGCCCCCCCGACATACCCTGTTGGTTTGCCTTATAGGATATGGTGACATCAATTTCCGTATTTTTGACTGAGTATTCATCAGAGGCATCAAGATTTTGGGAGATCTTCTCAAGAAAGGTTTTGAATGGTTTATTGAGGATTGTTTGCTCGAAATCTGTACTTTTGGGGAGCTTAAGTTTTACCTTAGGGCCTCCTTTATAAGAGATGTTATCTCCTCCACCAACCTGAAGGTCAAAAGAACTTGGACTAAGGCCGTGTTCTTCAACAACCTTTATCAACTCATCTCGCAGAGCCTCAAATGGATTTTGCTCCTCCAAACCTTTATCTGAGGCCGTAGTGATATCAGCGACAAAATTGTAGTCAGGATTCTCTCGCGTTTCAAAATAAATGTCCGGTTTGGTTCTACCGTTAAAGTTCTTTTCATACGCAACTTGTCCAACTTTGCTCAGTC
The DNA here is from genome assembly GCA_964618735.1 of uncultured Enterobacteriaceae bacterium. Classification (GTDB taxonomy): domain Bacteria; phylum Desulfobacterota; class Binatia; order Bin18; family Bin18; genus SYOC01. The sequence continues at coordinate 5,943 of CAZUFQ010000391.1, read as the reverse complement.
CATTTAACAGTACGATCTCCCACTCAAAAGCAAGGTTTCCACGATTCAACTCAGCAACGTGCTTTTTTGTTTGTTCTTTGTTAAGGAATTTATCATTTTCATCGATCAGCCGTTGAAGAATTCTGCGAGAAAAAATTGCCATAGAATTTCTTTATTAACGATCTACTTTGCCCTCGTTTCCTCTTTACGGTTGATTTTTCAATCTGTTGCTTTTTAAGATTCGTTTTCTTCTACCATTACACGCGGGAGAATATAAATCTCCATGGCATCCTCAACTGCTGCACTCGCTGCCAAGCAATGATCGAGTATTGCTTCTTCATCCGTTCCAGGGGGAACGATTACGGCAAGCGTAAAGTCTTCGTCTTCGTAAGGCGTTAATGGTGCTAATCGCGCTTGCGGCACCCGTTGATGAATATCCTCAATGAATCGGGTAACCGCTACAGCAAGACGTTGATCTTGGGGGTATAAGGCTCCACTCATGGCGTAGATCCTCCACTGCGGAGTTGAATTTCTTGACACGTCTGAACGGCAATATTTACCGCACGGGCTGCCATTGTTTGCGTAACTGGTTTGATATCATAGTCGACGTCTATACGTTTTTGATAGAGCCACTGTAACGGTCGGCGTAAAGACTCAAGTATGCCAGGTCCAGTTCTGGGATGTGCTGGGGCAAACCAGTAGCCACGAACAAAATGCGCAATGATCGCGGCGTGTCGCCACTGATTTGCTTGCGGTGGATCCCCCAGCGCTGCCCACATAGCTTGATAGGCGCAATAGTATGCTCGAGATATCGCGCTCGCCCAACGTCCAACACTCAACAAGTGTTTTGCGTCATCGAGCATTCCGAATGCAGCGTTGAGGCGGACAGTATCCACTTAGTTGCTCTCAACAGACAAATGAAGGCTTACCTCAACAGGGTGTGGAAGAGCCAACATGGAGTAGCTCTTACATAACACGACCCAGCGCTTCATCTATTCGTTTCTCTCCCTGCTCAAATCACTTCTACCGGATCTCCTACCTTGACTTGTCCTGGCGTAGTGACTGTCGCGTACACGCCGACATTCTGATCCGCGTCGCGCACGACCGTACGTAAAATGGATGGGTCTTTTTCTATGCCCTGTTGCGCTAAGGTGGTCATGACACAGCGCGGCGTGGGTAACGGACAGTGAATAGTCAACGCGCCGATCTGCACTTTACGACCTAACCACTCGTTTTCCACTAAACCGTCGGTCCCCGTAGTCGTTTCGATGACAAAGTTCGGACGAAAGCGCCGGACGTCCCATTGTGCCGTAGGATTCCGCTGTGCGAGTATGGCGAGGGACGCTGTCGTTAGCAGATGAAGCGGAAACGCATCGAAATAAGTGCCCAGCGGTGAAGTAAATTCAAAAATCTCTTTTGGAAAAGTCGACAGATCAGGGATCGGCTCTTCAGGAGTACGACCAAAGATCTCGCGTATTTCCAACCTCATGTCCGGATTGTCTGGCGCTCCGCGTCGATAGTGCTCTATATTAGTGACCGGTTGTTGAGGCCATAGGGTGACTGTTCTTCCCAACAAAGCTGAGAGTCGAGCTGCTGCTTCTGGTTGATCGCTGCCCAACGTGGTCCCGTCTGGAAGACGTATCTGTACCTGAGGAATGTGTGATTCACTGGGCTCTTCACGATACGTCGCTGCGCATTGCATCAGCTGCGGCAGTTTTTTTGCGCCGCGAATCTCTTTCGCTTGTTCGTCTCGCAGGGCCCAACCTCGATCTCCAGGGACGCCTTTGGGTCCGAGCAGGCA
>CAZUFQ010000391.1:0-4153 GCA_964618735.1 uncultured Enterobacteriaceae bacterium | reverse complement strand
CCCGCCATGGATTTGACTGGGTAACGCCAGATTTCTTTGACATGTCCAACAATCGGCATATTCGTTCCTTTGCTTGTGTTAAATAGCTTGCGCCGGTTCCATCACGTCTTCACGAAACTTCTTCATCTGGGCAATAAATTCATCGAGATTGGGATTACCGAGTGGAGCCAACATGATCGAGGCGCCATGCTGGCGATACGTACGGATCGCATCGAGCGTGGCGTGGGCGCGATTAGGCGAGAAGACGCAGATGGTCAACGACGAAAAATCTCGCCCTTGCTCGGCACACAGTTGTTTTAGCTCCTCTGCTTTCTTGCCAAACTCTTCAGGAGAGATAAAGGCCGGGAACCAACCGTCTCCTTGTTGCACAACGCGTTTGAGGGCGGGACGCGATTCTCCACCAAACCACAGCGGTGGATAAGGCTTCTGCACAGGCTTCGGCGCAAACCCGACTTCTACGGACTGTCCTTGTGCGTTCTGGAGGTGTGGGCGCGTCTCAGTCCACAATGATTTCATGGTGTCGAGATAGGAGCGGGAGATTTTTGCTCGGTCCTTCGGCGTAATGCCGAGCAGCGCCAGTTCTTCAGCAAACCAGCCAACACCGAGGCCAAAGATGAAGCGCCCACGGGAAATCACATCTAGTGTCGCTACTGCTTTGGCTGTGAGGATTGGCGGGCGGTGAGGAATAACGACAACGCTGGTGCCGAGCTTGATCGTTTTAGTCTGTGCTGCCACAGCTGCGAGCAGAACAAACGGGTCGTAAAAAGAATCATCCGGGGTGAATGAAGGTCTACCGTCAGGAGAGTAGGGGTACTGCGAAGAGAACTGAGAGGGGATAACGACGTGATCGTTAATCCACACTGAATGATAGCCTAACTCTTCGGCTGCTTTGGCGGCAGTGATGAAATCTTCCACAACGGCTCTGCGGCCCAAACCTAAGAGATGAACGCCGAATTGCATGGTGAGGCTCCTTTGGTTCATTTTGTAGCAGGAAAATTCTCGATCGGAACCGGCTCCACCGGGTCTGCTAGCGCAAAGCCAAACACGCGTGAGTAAAAGTACAGCTCGGCATCAAGCGCACGCTTGATATTCTTGGCGTCACGAAACCCGTGTTGTTCTCCTGGAAAAGGAATATACGCCACCGGCAAACCTTTGGCGCGCAGCGCCGCCGCCATCTTTTCGGCTTGATTAGGTGGAACAACTTTGTCTTCCAATCCTTGAAAGATGATGAGTGGGCATGAGAGACGGTCCGTAAAGTGAATGGGTGAACGCTCACGATAGAGATCGTGCCGTGCAGGGTAGGGACCCACCAGGCTTTCTTCGTAGCGCGATTCAAATTTATGCGTATCATGGGCGAGCGCTTCAAGATCACTAATGCCGTAATGGCTAGCTCCAGCCTTGAAAAAGTTGCGAAACGTCAGCGCACAGAGCGTGGTATACCCGCCTGCACTGCCGCCGGTAATGGCGAGTCGATTGCCGTCGACCAATCCCTTTTCAAGCAGAAACCGAGCGCCGTTGACGCAGTCGTCAACATCGACAATACCCCATTGGCCTTTGAGACGATTACGGTAGGAGCGGCCATAACCGCTGCTGCCGCCGTAGTTGACGTCAAGCACGGCGACGCCGCGGCTCGTCCAGTACTGAACGCCAAGGTTCAAGGTTGTTTGCGCCGCCGCTGTGGGGCCGCCGTGACTCTTCACCAATAGAGGAGGGCGTTCGCTGTCGGGCGCAGTAAAGTCGCGATTCTTGGGAGCATAGAACAGCGCGTGTGCGATAAGCCCATGTTCCGTGGGAAACTCGATTGCTTGCGGAACTGAGAAGTAGTCAGCGTCGAGGGAGAGCGTGCTCGCGCGGCGAAGCACGGTGGGCTGCTGTGTCGCCAGATCCAAACGAATAATGGCAGCCGGCTCGGTGGGAGAGCCGCCGCCAAACACGAGGTGAGTTGGGGTAGCTCGGACATCCCAAACTTCCGTGTAGGGCGTGTTGAGCGGCGTCAATTGCCGCGTGTCTGTGTCCAGTCTTGCTAATCGCCAGGTTCCCTCTGACGAATATGAGCAGATCAGTTGCGTAGCAGAGACAAATGCATAGGTAGACATGCCGAAGACCCATTGGGGTCGGCCAAATTCAGCTTCCATCGGACATAGGGCTTCTATTGATCCGTCGCGCCAACGGTACAAATTCCACCAGCCGCTACGATCGGAAATGAAATGGAGAACGCTATCCGGCGACCATTCGGGTTGGAAGATCGATTCTGCCGGACCATCAGTAACGTGTTGTTTTTGTCCAACTTCTCCGTCTTTCGTCAGCTCTCCTACCCATAGTTCAGTCCTGTCCCACGGCATATTGGGATGATTCCAGGATAACCAGGCGAGGCGTGAGCCATCAGGACTCAAGCGTGGAGAAGAATAGAAATCATAACCTGATGCGAGAGTGTATACTGCACCAGTTGTTAGATTGACGGAGACTAAGGTGTTGACGGGTTCTTTGTCTTTGATCGTGTGATCTTCACAGACGCAGATCAGGCGGTTGCGACGCTGATCGACGATGGCGTCTGCATACCGGAGCGCGCCGTCCGGCGTCAGCGAGTGGGGCGGTTCGTCTAGGGTTTGTCGATACAAGCGTTGATCGGGGAAATGAGAAAAATAAACAACCCCACGGCTGACGGTGAAAGAACCTCCGCCGTACTCGTGCACGCGTGTACGCACGTTGTAAGGCGCCGGCGTGACATCCGTTGTGCCGCCATCCGGCGTCCAACGGACAATCACATTGCGCCCGCCTTCGGTCGGTCGTGCTTCGCTCCAGTACACATTATCGCTATCAAGTTGGATTTGGCCCAGCCCTACCGTTGCCGCAACAATGAGATCAGACGTAATTGGTGATTTCCATGAGCCGTATGGAACAATATGTGAGGCGGTCATGCTGTGTTAGACCTCTCTTTCAAATAATTGTTCCATCAGCTGCGTGACGAGCGCTGTTATGGGCAATGAAGCGCCGAGGTCGTGACCTACGGCGACAGCGAGCGAGACGTCTTTGTAGCCAACCTGCGCCATGCCTTTGGCGCCAGTAGTGTAACTCTGCGCGACTTGTAGCATTGCTTCCCAGTTTTGCGCCGCCCAGCTATTGCCCGTACTGGCTTTAATTACTTCTAACATCTTCTCTTCACTAATACCTGCGCGACGTGCGAGGCGCAGTCCTTCACGCAAGGTCTGCATGTTGACGATCGCTGTGAGATTGTTGGCAAGCTTCGTCACTTCGCCCATACCAACCTCGCCCATGTGAAAAATGTGTTTGCCAACAGCGTTAAACACCGGATGACACACTTCGAGCAGGGTGGGGTCTCCACCGACCATCAAAGATAAAGTTCCCGCCCGCGCGCCGGATTCCGCGCCGCTCACGGCTGCGTCAAGCACGCCGACCTTCTTGTCTTTGGCAAGGGCTGCAATGCGCTGACAAGTTTTCGGATGTACGGTGCTGTGAATCACAATCACCGCCCCTGGTTTGGCATCGGCAAGCACGCCGCCGCCGTCTTTCCCAAGAATAACCTCTTCAACTTGTGCGTCATTGACGACAATAACCTGGATGATATCGCACTTCTCACCAATCTCCTGAGGAGAACGGGCGATCTTGGCCCCCAGTTGTTGTACTCTCTGCATCGGCTCGGGACGAATATCATAAACAGTGAGGTCAAACCCGGCTTTGGCGATATTGACCGCCATGTGTTCCCCCATGTTTCCCAGGCCAATAAAGCCGATTTTTTTGTCCATCGCACTTCTCCTTATACAACTTCTCTTCGCATGCGCTGCGCGCGGGCGCGACAGAGTCGAGCCCTTCAAAATCATGCGAGCAGAGTATTAGCTCAGCGTCTGCTTGGCGATATTTTCTAAGTCCGTTACCATGGCATTACCTTCTCCCTCTAACCAAATAGTGACATGGTCAATACTCGCGTCCGCGAGGTCTTTGAGTTCGGCTTTGTTGCGAAATTGTCCGGGGAAGCCGAAGGCGAGCACCTGAATCGACTTGGGATCACGTCCCACCTGCTGCGCCATTTCGGTTAATGTAGCGCGGCCCTTTTTGATAGCTTCTATGGGGGCCATTACCGGCATCCAGCCGTCGCCCCATTCGACGATGCGTTTGAAGACATTCTTCGCCGAGC
>CAZUFQ010000390.1:1597-6681 GCA_964618735.1 uncultured Enterobacteriaceae bacterium | reverse complement strand
AAGAACGTGACAAGCAATATCTGGCTCTGTTTGATGGAGCCCTGATCATGTATTTTCCCTGAGGGCCTCATGCGCGTATCCGCCGGGCAAATCGGCACGCCGCCACGCTACTGGGGTTTCCACTCGATCAGCTGCTCGGGAGCGTCGTCTTTGACTTGCTTGCCGACTCTCCGAATGGCAAGCCAAAGGCTCAAACGATCGTCGAACGTTTTCTGACTGGTTTGGAGACCCTGAACGAGGAAATCGAATGGCGGCGAGCAGACGGCGCCCCACTGTGGACCCGGGCCTCGGTGCGACCAATCTTCGATGAGCACGGACGTATCGTCGCTACTCGTTCGACGCATGTCGACATCACCGACCGTAAGCGAGCTGAAGAAGCGCTTCGTCTCAGCGAACAGCGATTGGCCAGCATACTCGACTCAGCTATGGATGCGATTCTAACATTCGATACGCAACGCCGCGTCGAACTCTTTAATGAAGCCGCCGAGCAAATGTTCCGCTGCTCAGAAGCTGAGGTCCTCGGCCAGCCGCTTGATCGTTTTCTCACAAACAGTTTTCGCCAGGCGCTCGACCGCTCCATACAAGCCTTCACCCAGAACAGCCATACGGCGCCATATCTCACAGCGCCGGGTGGACTGACCGCGAAACGGGCCGACGGCAGGGAGTTCCCGATCGAAGCTGCCATCTCCCATATCGAGGTCGGGGGCCGGCAACTCTACACTCTCATTATACGAGACCTTGATGAACGTCGGCGGATTGAGGAAGAACTCACCCAAATCAACCGCCAGAACGAGTATCTGCAGGAAGAAATCCGATCCGTCCATAATTTTGCTGAAATCGTCGGACAGAGCCGCACACTCAAGGCGGCGCTCGATCAGGTGCAATTAGTTGCGAGTACGGATTCCTCAGTGTTAATCCTGGGCGAGACAGGAACCGGGAAAGAACTCGTTGCCCGCGCCGTCCATGCCAACAGCAAACGCCAAGCCCGCCCACTCGTCAAGGTCAACTGCGCGGCGCTGCCGAGCGGTTTGGTAGAAAGTGAGCTATTTGGGCACGAGAAAGGAGCCTTTACCGGAGCCACAGAAAAACGCATCGGTCGATTCGAACTCGCCGATGGTGGGACACTCTTCCTTGACGAAATTGGCGAGATGCCGCCTGAGGCGCAAGTGAAACTCTTGCGTGTCCTGCAAGAGCAGGAATTCGAGCGGGTGGGAGGGAGCAAGACCATACGAGTCAACGTCCGTCTAATCGCGGCGACCAACCGGGACATGGCGACGGCAGTAGCCGAAGGCAAAATTCGCCAAGATCTCTATTACCGACTGAATGTGTTTCCCATATCGCTGCCGCCGCTCCGTCACCGTCCGGAAGACATTCCGCTCTTGGTGCACTACTTTGTCACCCGCTACGCCGCCAAGATTGGTCGCCCCCTCTCTCGTATCCCCAAAGAAGTGATGCAGCGCCTCGCCGCCTATGCCTGGCCGGGCAATGTCCGTGAGCTAGAAAATGTGATTGAGCGTGCAGTGATTCTTTCTCCCGGATCGGACCTCCTCCTGGGACCTGAAGCGCTGCCAGTATCAGCCGCCGCCAACGTTGCCGCTAACGAGACTATTTCGTCTCCACATAACGCACCGGCAAATGTCCTCACGTTGGAGCAAGCCGAGCGTCAATATATCATTACCACACTTAAACAGACGCAATGGCGGATTGATGGTCCAGAAGGGGCCGCACAGCTCCTGGGCGTCCCAGCGAGCACTCTGCGGAGTCGCATGAAGAAACTCGGTATTCAACGGAGCACGGTGGAAGTTTCGTAGATCCGCGATATGTCGCGGGGCTCCCTCTCAGACGTCGACAAGGATAATGGAAGCGAAAGCGACAATTTCTTTATATATTTCACTGCATTATTTAACTGAAACGAGATCCTCTCCATCGCGGCATGCGGGTTGCTCAAGAAGTCAGCATGCTGAGAATCACACCACTGCAACAGGATACGAGAGTCACGCGGTTCCGCATTGAGGGGCAGCTTACCCAACAGACGGCGGAAGAACTCAGAGCGTCATGTACTATACGCCTCGATCATCCGCGAACCTTACTGCTCGATCTCTCCGCAGTGACGTTCGCGGATGCGACTGGCGTCGCCATCTTGTACGGCTTGGTTGAGCAGGACGCTGTGCTCATCGGCTGTTCAGGGTTTCTCTCCGAACTATTACAGCTACACAGCGCAGAGAAGAAATCCGCGCCAATACCTGCTCTTGCTGATGATGAGCTCTGCGAAGCACAGCTCATCGAAGGGTTACGCAGCGGAGAAGACTCCGCCTTTGAGCAGCTCGTGCGACAGCACACCGGTCGCCTGCTTGCTACTGCACGACGCATGCTGAGCAACGAGCATGATGCACAAGACGCGGTACAAGAGGCGTTCCTCTCCGCGTTCAAAGCTATCAAGGAGTTTACCGGGGCGGCCAAGCTTTCCACGTGGTTGCACCGCATCGTCGTCAACGCCGCCTTAATGAAACTCCGCAGCCGTCGGAGGAAGCGGGAAGAACCGATTGACGATTTGCTGCCTCGTTTCGACTCAGACGGTGAGTGGGCCAGTAAAGTCGACAGTTGGGAGACTCCGAGCGAGGCGCTCCTTCAGCAGCAGGAAACACGCGCGGCGGTGCAGCGGTGTATTGACAGCTTACCAGAGAGATTCCGCACCGTTTTATTGCTCCGGGACATCGAGGATATGGATACAGAAGAGACGGCGGCTCTATTAGAGGTCACCCCAAACGCCGTAAAGATCCGATTGCATAGAGCACGACAAGCGGTGCGGACACTGCTGGAAAAAGAACTCGCCGGCAAAGAAGGAATCTGAAAAAGTTCGCGACTCAAAACATATTTGTTCACATGATGGTGCAGTGATCCCCTAAGAACGCATCGACCAGTTGGCAAGGTGCGAAAAAGATTACAGTAGACTACGTCATCCTCCGCTTCCGTTTATCCGTCGGCCCGGACCATCAGCGCGGGCCGGATTGCATTCGGTTGTTCGACGAGGAAGTACTACCGCAATTCCCGACCCAATGAGGGGCACGGGAAAGACAGCCCTTTACGCATCTCCCTCATCGAGTTCTAGAAGAGGACGAATTTTTTTATGGCGACGTACACGCCGCATCTGCAACATTGAGTTTGGCTGTTGTAGCGACGGGGGCGGCCAATTCTTAAGCCCGCGTCGAATGGCGTTGGGCTCAAGCCCTAAATGATCACAAATGCTTTCAAACGAATACAGCCAATCCTGATCGTCACTCCAGAACCACGCCGAGAGTTCTTGAAACATGCGGCGCTCGCGCCCATTACGGACAGAGTTGCACCGAAACCAACATGTCACGGCGTCTTGCAACACAGCAAGCATGAGGCGATATTCACTGTTCCAGCGCATGGCGACCTGCGCATCTTCCCCCCACACTTGTTCGGCTAGCAATGGTTTCATGGCGGTGATTTGCCGCTCGGTCCACTCGGATTGTTGTCCATTGATAAAGGGAAAAGCAGCCTCGATGGCGCTTTGTGTTTGTGTCATAGCCACTCTCATTTCCACTCCTTACTCCACTGCCAGACTGAGCTTTTCAAAAAACGGTGTACTCTACCACATAACAGCTGAGAAGAACCTGAAACTTCCTGAGAAAAAATTCAGGAAATTTTGGTTACGACCTCTTCCTTTTCATACAGAAAATGCTTTAATATTTCCCTTGAATATTGAGGTCTTGCTCGAAAGAGGGTAAAGGCGTTTCCATCTGCTTCCTGGAGACGCTTCGGTTCCGTCACTTGACCGCTTTCGTAGAATCTTGATAAGTCCCAGTGAAGTCATCGCAGGGAAGTAGCAACAGAGCTCCTTGGGCAGAAAGGACGTTCGCTGCATCCATAAGTCTGAAGTCTGAGCTTGCTGGAAAGAGGCCAAGGATGCGGGTGTTATTAGTTGAAGATGAGTTAGGACTCGTTGAAGCGATACGGTTGGGATTACAAGCAGAAGCAATTTCCGTCGACTGCGCGTTTGACGGTGAAGACGGACTCTTCAAGGCTCAAGAAGGCGTCTATGACGCGATTGTCCTTGACCTGATGCTGCCGGGACGCAACGGTTATGAAATCTGTACGAAACTACGCGAAGCCGAAGTATGGACTCCTATTCTCATGCTCACGGCTCGAGACCAGGAAGACACAGAAACACGAGCGCTCAACATTGGCGCCGACGATTTTCTCGCTAAACCATTTTCCTACCCAGTCTTAGTCGCACGTCTGCGCGCTCTCGCGCGGCGAGGCGCTACCCCTCGTCCGACGGTCATTCGCGTCGGCAACCTTGAACTCGACCCTACACGACGCACCTGTACACGAGAAAGCGTCGCTATCAGCCTCACAGCTAGAGAGTTTTCCCTGCTTGAATTCTTGTTACGACGACCAGGGGCCGTACTCTCAAAACAACAAATCCTTGATCATGTCTGGGGATTCGATTTCGAGGGGGACGAAAACATCGTAGAAGTCTACATTGGCTATCTGCGTCGCAAAATAGATGAACCATTTCGACAGCGCTCGATCCAAACCGTGCGCGGCGTCGGGTATCGTTTCCTTCGAGATGAGGCATAAGATGGGATGGTTTTCTATGGCTTCAATCCGTAGTCTGCGCGTCCGCCTTACGTTAACGTCAATCGGCGTGGTAGCGACGACGCTGATGATTGCGGGCTTGTCTTTTTTGTTGCTTTTCAAGTCGCAATTGATCAAGAAAATTCTTGAACGCGATACTACCACCGCAGTGCAAGAAGTGTTACTCGCAGTGTATAGCGCTCGGTTCCCTGTCTTGTTTCCATTGGTCAATTTGCCTGGTCTCGAAGGGGGCACAACGGTCCAGGTATTCGAACGAGATGGAGCCGTCCTGTATAATCGGCGCGGCGACCCTCTCACGTCGCCCCCACCCTCTCCACCAGGGTTCCCTTTTCAACGAATTCATTTCCCCCCCTTGCCGGCCGGCTTGGTTCCCCACCGAGAATTGAAAAAGGTTTTGTTGGGCTTGGATAATTGTTTGTGGAAACCGGAAAAAAACCTCCGGGATTTTGCAGAGCCTT
>CAZUFQ010000390.1:0-1587 GCA_964618735.1 uncultured Enterobacteriaceae bacterium | reverse complement strand
TTTCATGGAACAAAATTCTAATGTTCACCCGTTCATCCAAATCAACTTTACGAACCAGGCGCTGGAATCTTGTTTCGCAAGACAACGAGAAGCGTTTCTATACACCAGTAAGATTTTTGCTGAGCGTACGGTGAAAAGCACCGTTTCTCGCGCCTGGAATGGAAAGCGCAGCCTCATCACCGGGGTGAGCATGTGGCGCCCCGACGGCGCTACGCCAGTCACGGCAGTCGTCGTCACCTCCCTTTATGATGTTGATCAACGCATCGGAGAATTGTGGAAAGGCTTCCTCATCAGTCTCCCACTCCTGAGCCTTGTGGTCGGTCTTGTCTCCTGGACAATCGTCGGTCGATCGCTCAAACCAGTCGAAGCAATCCGTCAAGAAGTGGTCGCTATCGCGCACACCACTTTGGATCGTCGCATTCCCGAACCGCCAACGCAGGATGAGCTCGGACTTCTCGCCCGCACGATGAACGAAATGCTCGATCGACTGGAAGGCGCAGCCAAGGTGCAGCGCCAATTCATTTCCGACGCTTCACACGAATTAAAAAGCCCCCTCGCTTCGATACGCACCCAACTTGAAGTCGCGTTGGCCCACCCAACGCAAGCCTCCTGGGCAACCGTCGCCTCTCGTGTCCTTGAAGAAGCTCTACGTATGCAGCACCTGGTTAGCGAGCTGCTTGAGCTTGCCCGCATGGATGAACAAGATGCAGAGTCGTACCTTGGCGAGCAAACTATTATCGATCTCGACGACATTGTGTTTACGGAAGCGAAAAATATTCGTCACCGACGCGTCCGTATCGACGGCGTCTCAGCCGGCCAAGTGCGCGGCAACACCAGTCAACTTCGGCAAATGCTGCGCAATCTGCTCGACAATGCAGCGCGCTATGCAAGAGAAGAGATCCGCATAGGCTTAGAAACCGTGCAGCAACATGTTGTGCTTGTGGTTGAAGATGATGGCCCTGGCATCCCTCCGCACGAACGCGAACGCATCTTCGATCGATTTACTCGGCTGGAAGCAAGTCGTAGTCGGAATGCCGGAAACTCTGGGTTAGGCCTTGCGGTGGTGCAAGGCATCGTCCTTCGACATGGGGGAAATATCACTGTAGGGCGCGCCGGCATTGGGGGCGCACGCTTCGAAGCCACCTTCCCGGCTGTGAACGACCTACAAGCACAAACAGCTTGACTAGCTCTCTGATCAAGGCTGCGCCGCGACCTGCGTCAGCGTGACTTTCACCGCCACTGTCTTGCCGGAGGAAACTCGCTCGGGACGTGGACGAAAAAGCCCCAGCCAGGCGATCCAATACTTCTGACTGTAGGCGGCGGACATTTGCTCGACGATGTTGAGATCTTTCACCACCTGGGCTTCGCCTTCCACCAGCGGACCATCTTTACGTCCAACCCAAATCCGCACGGGGCTGCCGCGTTGAATACGCCGCGCTTTGTAGCTTGAAGGAGATGTCGTAAAGTAGATAACGCCGTCTTTGTAGGAGAACCATATCGGCGCCGGGTCACCCCACTGACCGTTCGCCCGGCGCGTCGCCACATAGATGTAGGACTCGGTTTTGAGAGCAGTCTCGATCGTTTCGC
>CAZUFQ010000389.1:367-6689 GCA_964618735.1 uncultured Enterobacteriaceae bacterium | reverse complement strand
TCGGCGGGATTGATCCTCACAATGCGACACGCAAAGTCATGTTGGCCTTGGCGCAACTTGCGGAGCCTGACTTGGAAGTACGAGTGGTCATCGGCCCGGCCAATCCCTGGCGCCAAGAGTTGCAGCAGGCAGCGCACGGCATAGCCGGTCGCGTACAGTTCCTCTCCGATGTCCGCAATATGCCTCAGCTCATGGCGTGGGCAGATGTTGCGGTCGCAGCCGGGGGCGGGACGTGCTGGGAGTTAGCGTACATGGGCGTACCAATGCTGGTGCTCGTACTCGCTGATAATCAACGGGAAGTCGCGCGGGGATTAAGTGAATACGGACTCGGCGTCAACTTGGGAGACGCTGCTTGTCTAAAATCCGCACTTTTTGCCGAAAATTTACGAACGCTTCTCTACGACCACGCCCAGCGTGCGCGCATGAGCACCGTTGGACGTGTGATGATCGATGGGGCCGGAGCAGAACGAGTTGTGACTCTCCTTTCACAGCTGCAGGAAGAGCCGCACGGAGAGGCCTTGCGACTCCGACCTGCGATGCAAAAAGACGCCGGGTTACTCTGGCAGTGGGCGAACGATCCGCAAACGCGAGCAAATTCTTTTCACCAAGAAGCAATTCCTTGGGACCAGCATGTGAGCTGGTACATTGCTAAGCTACATGCGGATGAGACTCGGATCTGGATTCTCGAATATAGACACGTTCCCGTCGGACAGATTCGCTATGATCGTATTGCCGCTAATTGCGCGCAAATTAGTTACGTGGTTGCGCCCGGCTGGCGTGGTCGGGGAATCGGCTCCCAGCTGCTGATGCAATCGAGTCCTCTGGCTTGCGCCGAGCTTGGCGTGCGTCGGCTCCAAGGCGTTACTTTTGCGGCCAATCAGGCGTCATCGCACGCATTCCGTCGCGCTGACTACCAGGTGATGACGGAAGAGCTGATCGAGGGACGTCCATGTTTGGTTTTTACGTGGACGTCGCCAGAATTACAGGAACCGAGAGGATAACACTGTGATGGACGCCACGATTATCGTGAATGGCCGCCAGATAGGTCCAGGCTTTCCCACGTACATCATTGCCGAGATGTCCGCCAATCATCAGCAAAGTTTTGCACAGGCTGTGAAAATTCTGGAGGCGGCGAAAGACGCCGGAGCCGATGCTGTGAAATTGCAGACCTACACCCCGGATACGTTGACCATTGATTGTGACCAGCCTTATTTCCGCATTCAAGGGACTTTGTGGGAAGGGCGCACGCTCTATGATCTCTATGGGGAAGCATACACCCCATGGGAGTGGCACCCCAAGCTCAAGGAGGTTGCGACCAGTCTTGGGTTGGATTTATTCTCGACGCCGTTCGACGAGACTGCCGTCGATTTTCTCGAACGTCTCGACATGCCAGCCTACAAAGTGGCCTCATTCGAGAACGGGGACATTCCTTTGCTGCGTTACATCGCGCGCACGGGCAAGCCGATCATTCTGTCCACTGCTATGGCGACGCTTCCCGAGGTCGACGAAGCCGTACAGACTATCACTCGTAGTTTTCCTGCTCGTCATTCGGCGCTCGGCGCTCGGTGCTCCGTACCCTTGGCGTTATTGAAGTGCACGAGTGCGTATCCTGCAGCTCCCGAAGAAATGAACTTGCGCACGATTCCTCACTTGGCGAAGACATTTAATGTACCAGTGGGGTTATCGGATCATACCATGGGCATTGCTGCGCCGACGGCTGCAGTAGCGCTGGGAGCTTGTATTATCGAAAAGCACTTTACTCTGTCACGTTCACTGCCGGGGCCGGACAGCGCGTTTTCCTTAGAGCCGTCCGAGTTCAAAGCGATGGTGGAGGCGGTGCGCACCACAGAAAAAGCTTTAGGCATGATTCGCTACGGGGCGAGTGGACGAGAAGCCGAAAGTCGCGCCTTTCGTCGTTCATTGTTTGTCGTGCGTGATATGCGACCGGGAGAGCCGTTCACGACAGAAAATGTTCGCTCCATCCGCCCTGGGCACGGGATGCATCCTCGTCATCTTGACGAAGTGCTCGGTCGTCATGCAAGTCAGCCCTTAGTCCGAGGAACGCCCTTGCAGTGGTCCCACCTCGCCGGTCGCTAGACGGCTATTGTCTGTCCCTCCCTCCTCATCCAGAATTCCTATAAGCTGCTTTTGTAGCGGAATTTTTTGATTGGAATGGAGGCGATATGCCGCGCTCACAATCATCTAAGGAAAGTATCTTGGTGCTCGGCGGCGCGCGTTCAGGAAAAAGTGCGTACGCATTGCGTCGGGCGCAAGAGTGGAATGGACAGCTTGTCTACTTGGCGACCGCTGAGGCCAAAGACGAGGAGATGAAGAAGCGTATCTCTCGTCACCGGACACAACGGCGCAGTCGACGATGGGTGACGGTTGAGGAGCCGATTGAGGTCGTGTGGCAGTTGAAAGAATTGGACGGCAGCATTGGCGGGGTGGTGCTTGATTGTGTGACGTTGTGGGTGTCGAATGCGCTTCTCACCGGTCAGCGTGAGGCGCTTGAAAGCCAGGTGGCCGAGCTCGTCGAGGAACTTCCTCTGTTTCCTTTTCACTTCCTTGCCGTCAGTAATGAAGTGGGGCTAGGACTGGTGCCGGATAATCCCTTGGGCAGAGAGTACCGCGATCTGCTCGGCGCTGTGAATCAACAATTGGCGAAGGCGTGTAACGAAGTGCTTTTCCTGGCGGCAGGACTCCCCATGAAGCTGAAAGGATGACCAGCAGCAGTCACTATCCAGTAGTCAGTTTCCCACTTAAGATATTTTCTTTGCATGCTTCCGGGCAAATTCCCTCGCCCCGCAGGGGAGAGGGCAAGGGTGAGGGGCGTCGAATAGTCGCTTTCCTTTTCATTCCCCTCATCCTAACCTTCTCCCCCGGTGGGGAGAAGGAACCCGCCGGTGCAATTTCAGTATCAGATCAGCTCCTTAAGCTGTGTGACCTATGCATGGGGACCTGCTCCTCCATCAACAAACTGCTAAAAGACCTACGTGAACAAATTACAAGACGTGCTCAGTCGTATTTGTCCGCTTGACGTTTCATTGGTTCCTCGGATTCAGGCGCACTTAGATAACTTGACGAAACCGCGCGGGAGTCTCGGACGTCTGGAAGAACTGGCGCTGCAGTGTGCGCTTATTACTTGTCAGGAGCAGCCCCAGGTCCACAAAAAAGTTTTATTCGTGTGTTGTGGCGATCACGGTGTGTGCGATGAAGGCGTCAGCGCCTATCCCCGCGCTGTGACGGCACAGATGGTGTACAACTTTCTGCGCGGGGGCGCCGCGATCACAGTGCTGGCGCGTCAATTTAGCATCGCGGTGCAGGTTGTGGATTTTGGGGTCGATCACGAATTCGACCCACGATTGCCTGGACTGTTGCAGCGGAAAATTGGCCGGGGAACGGCGAACTTTACGCAAGGACCCGCTATGACTCTTGCCGCCGCGACTCAAGCGGTTGAAGCTGGCGTCGACCTGGCGATGGAAGCGGTGCGTGACGGCGCCCAACTTTTAGGCATCGGAGAAATGGGCATCGGCAACTCAACGACGGCGACGACGCTCCTCGCCGCGTTGAGTGGATTTGATCCAGAAGTTCTAGCTGGGGCTGGGACCGGCGTCAATGAAGAAACGCGACGGAAAAAAGTAGACGTTGTCCGCAGAGCCTTGGCGCGCAACCATCCTCGCTCCACCGATCCGCTTGAGTGCCTTGCCTGTGTAGGAGGGTATGAAATCGCTGGAATGGTTGGCGTTTGCCTCACTGGGGCAGCCTTGCGAGTGCCTGTGGTGATCGACGGTTTTATTGCGACCTCTGCGGCATGGACGGCCTCTGCGTTGCACCCAGCAGCGAAAGAGTACTTCATCTTCTCTCATTTGTCGGCTGAACAGGGCCACGCACGAGTGCTAGATGCGCTCGGGGTGCGGCCACTCCTTGCTTTGGATATGCGATTAGGCGAAGGTACGGGAGCAGCGCTTGGGATGAATCTCGTCGAGTCGGCTACACGCTTGCTCAACGAAATGGCGACGTTCGCCGAAGCCGGCGTCTCGGAAAAAAATTGAATCATTGAGCGATTGAGCCATTGAATCATTGAAAATTTGGCTTAGTGAATTTCTTGGCGGAGTAATGGAACAATGAGTCGACAAGTAGAGATGCAATTCTTTAATGGCCCGATGGCCCAATGACTCAATGAATCAATTTCTCACTCCCTGGTCCGCGACCGTCTACGATCGCACCCTGATCGTCACTTTTCCCGAGCCATATCGAGTCTTGAGCTGGGCCCCACTTAATGGCGGCTTTTGTCAGGCGAGGGCTATTCTAAATCATCAAGTCCGCACCGATGAGTATCCAGCTGAGGAGCCTGCGACTTTTCTTGCGGGGGTGGCGCGACAATTAGCTCTGGCCGAGCCGGTGGTGGGGTTGATGACCGGTGTACTTATGGAGCGATTAGTGAGACGTATCTTCCAACGCCAAGATTTCGCCGTGGAATGTTTTGCCACAGTTGGGGTGAGTAACGCGCTTGCCGTGGGTGATCCGGCCACGTATGACGAGAAGCCAGGAACCATCAACGTCATCATCGCCGTGAATCGACCGCTTACCGACGCTGCATTGGTGGAAGCTGTGGCGATAGTGACTGAGGCAAAGACTCGTGCGCTCTCTGAAGCGCGGATCAAAAGTACGATTTCTGGGGCGCTGGCGACAGGCACCGGCACCGATTGCGTTGCCCTGGCCTGTCCGGTTGGCGCTCCCATGTTCCACTATTGCGGGAAGCATACGAGTTTGGGCGAGTTCGTTGGACGGGCGGCGTATGAGGCGATTGCCGAAGGGTTGCGATATGCTGGGGCGCATAGTCATGCAAAGTGAACGTAGTGTGACGACCTCGCGCCCAGGCTCTGCCTGGGCGCGCAACCCAGTGCGGGAAAACCATGGTTGCACGACATGCCCAGGCAGAGCCTGGGCATGAGAACTATGTGGGCTGAAGATTAAGAAGGGGGCGCGGTGGAGGCTACTATTGTTTTGCTCTGTGCTTTTGCCTTGGACGCCATACTCGGCGATCCGGATTGGTCATTCCACCCGATACGTTTGATTGGCGTTGCCATTTCGCAAGGAGAACGGCGCCTCCGTCGCATCCCTGCGTCTCAATGGCAAGAACTGAGGCGCGGAGCAGGACTGGCAATCACTGTAGTGGTGATCACCTACTTCAGTGCATTCTTTTTTTTGCGTGTGGCGGCTGCATGGTCGTGGTGGTGCGAGCAGCTAGTCGCGATTGTCCTTGGCTCTTTTTGCCTCGCGCGAAAAAGTTTGCGGGAGCATGCGCTTGCGGTCCTGACGCCGCTCCAGGCTGGCGACTTGGAAACGGCGCAGGTGATGTTAGCGCGCATGGTCAGCCGCGACACCAAAGGACTGACTGAACCTGAGTTGGTGCGAGGAACAATTGAATCAGTCGCTGAAAATAGCTCGGACGGCGTCGTTGCCCCGCTGTTCTATATGGCAATCGGCGGTGTTCCTCTCGCACTTGCGTACAAAGCCATCAACACGTTGGATTCCATGCTGGGGTACCGCACCAAGCAGTATGAATACTTTGGCAAATTCTCGGCTCGTGTAGACGACGTCGCCAATTTTCTTCCTGCCCGTCTCACGGCGCTTGCGCTCGTTGGCGCAGCATGGATCGGCAACCAGTTCGTATATCCTTTCGATGCGGCTCGTGCCTGGCTCATCGTTCGTCGTGATGGACGGAAACATGCAAGTCCGAACGCCGGTTATCCTGAAGCCGCGCTTGCTGGAGCCTTGGGAGTGCAACTCGGCGGCCCTAGTTCTTACTTTGGTAGAGTAGTTAAGAAGCCCATAATAGGCGATGGACTTCGTCCGCTTCGCGTGTCGTGTATTCCGTACAGCCTCATTCTCCTCAATATTGTGAGCCTGCTTGCGCTCGGAGTGTTTTGCGTGGGGAGTATGTTAATTTGACGGAGAAGTCAAAAGTCAAAAGTCAAAGGTCAAAAGTCAAAAAGACTGGCCTGGACCCTAGACGTCAGACCCTAGACGCTAGACGTTATCTACACGGCGGTAATATCTACGCCTTTGCCAGCGCCTTAGGGGCCACGCCAGACGAAGTGCTCGATTTCAGCGCCAGTATTAATCCGTTGGGAATGTCGCCACAGGCGCGACAAGCGTATCGTGCGGTTCTGCGACAGGCCGAACATTATCCAGAACCGTACGCACACTCCTTGACCTGCGCCCTCGCGCACTATCATGGGCTTGATCCATCTCAACTTGTGGTTAGTAATGGCTCCACGCAATTGATTTATCTCCTGCCTCGGGTACTTCCAGCACG